>CANRPG010000075.1 GCA_947632425.1 uncultured Clostridia bacterium
CCGATGGAGCTGGCGAGGCTGTGCGGCTTTGAAAAGCCCCCTGCGGACAGATACGAAGCGGCTAAGGAGCTTTCAGAAAGGTATGGCGTTTCGGTGCTGGCAAAGGGTGCGCAGACGTTTTATGTTTCTCACGAGGGTGACTATATAACAGCGAAAGGCAACACCGCGCTCTCAAAGGGCGGCAGCGGCGATATGCTGGCAGGGCTGACGGCAGGACTTTCGGCGCAGGGTGCAAAACTTTGCGGAGCTTTGGCTTCCTATATTTTGGGTGAAACGGCAGAAAAGCTGTGCCTGACAATGTCGCCGAGAGGTGTAATTGCCGAAGATATTTTAAACGCGCTGCCCGGGGTACTCTGCGATATTGAAAAATAACGGGGTGCTTTGTTTGAAGAAAAGATACATAGGGCTGGCGGCTCTGGCTATGCTTTCATGCACGGCGGCAGGCTGCGGCAGCAGTAATGTGCAGGTAAAGCCCGAGATACCAAATACTTGCACGGCGCAGGTGACTGACGGAGAGAAAAGCTATTGCGCAGACCTTTGCCGCGACGAGAGCGGTGTGTGGACGGTGAGGTTTTCTCAGCCCGAGACCATTTGCGACATGACGGTGAAGACGTTTGGCGAGAGCTACGCTGTTGAGTTCTCGGGGCTTTCGCAGCAGATAGAACGCGGCAAAATGCCTGTGGGTTCGGTGGCTGCATCGGTGACGGAGTGTTTAGATCACGCGGCAAATTCGTCGTCGGTCAAGAGCGAAAAGGACGGCGACGAGGTAATGCTGAGGGGTGAAGCTCCGTGCGGCGAGTACATTTTAAGGACGGACAGCGGCGGCAGGCTTATTTCGCTGAGCATTGAAAACAGGCTGAGCGTGGAGTTTTCGGATATACAAACGCCGTAACGGCAGGGCAGTTAAAAGAGGTCGGAGCGTTTCGCAAATATGCGGAGCGCTTTTTGTGCTTGCAAGGTTGACATCGGCGGCATTTTTCGGTATAATTATAATATGGATAAGTGTGTATTTTTGTTTTGCGCTGTCGCGCCACCTGCGGAGCTGTTCAACGCCCAACTTTAATTCGGTTTTCTTCTCATTTTGAGTGAGCTAATACTTTGGCGCAAATTATAGGTTGGGAAATTGAACTTTGTTTGGCGTTCTCTGAGAGAACGCGGAAAGAGAGCTAAGGTCTTTTCAAAGGAGAGGCTCAGCTTTTAGAAGCAAGATAACTAGAGGCAAGAGGCAAAAAATGGACTTGTCCGTACTGCAAATTATAGGATTTTTCTAGGATTATAATATATCCCGACCCTCGTGTCGCCCTTTAGAGAAATAGCTGGCAGAATATTCTTCCTGTCGCATTAAGAGCGAACCATTTCTGTGAGCTAGTCGATATATTTTAGATGCGGTTGATATGAAAAGTATATTTTCTGTAGTACGTTATAGTTCATGTTCCCGCACTACTGACCTCCGTTTCCTTGCAAACAAAACCTATGCGTATTTCGCTATTTAGCCTCTACCACAAAGGCACGAAGTTCCGAGCGAAGAGGTCGCGAATTTTCACCAAGGCTCAGCGCGTGGTCGTAGGTGTGGGTAAGGAAAAGAGAGCGCGAGGGAAAAACCTTAGGGAAGGGAGTGGAGCGCGCGCCCTTCCTTGCAGATACACTCCCTATACCCCTATGGTTTTTCCCTCGCATAGAGTTGCGCAAACGTATGGCACACTCAAAATGAGAAGATAACCGAATTAAAGTGGGGCGTTGAACAGCTCCGCAGGTGGCGCGGAAGCGCAAACAAGATATATAATAAGGAAGTGAAACTATGCCCGGAACGAAGAACGAAACTAACGAAATGCAGGAAGGTCTGACGGCTGAAAAGTATTATCAGGCGTGCCACCTTATGAGTGAGACCGCCTATGCAGGCAGCGACGGCACTGAGGCAATTGCACAGCTGGAGCGGCTTGTTGAGCTATTTAAAGAACTCGGCGATTACTCTGACTGCGAAGAGCGGCTGGAGAAATGCTCGCGGCGGCTGCAAAAACTGAAAGAGAAAAAAGCTGAGGACGACCGCTTAAAAACCGAAGCCGACAAGAAGCTGAGGGCGGAATATCAGAGTCTGCGCGAGGAGGCCGACAGGGCTGAAAAGATACTTAAAAAGCGCGATGCCGCAAGACGTTTGGAAGAGATCTCGCAGATGTTTTTAAATAGATTCTCTTCGATAGAGGGCGCGGCTGACTATGCGAGGGAGTATTCGGAGAGAAGCAAGGTGTTGCAGGCGGCGTATATAAAACGCCGTAAATACGAGATTATTTGCTGCTTGGCTGCGGCTGCGTTGTGCGTTTTTGCCGCCTTGATATACATACTAACGTTTGCAAAGCAGGGGAAAGACTACCGACCGCTTATACCCCTTTGCATATGCGACAGCCTGATGATAGCCGCATTTATGATAGGCTATCACTGCGAGAGTGACAGCGGCACTTGGGCGAGCGTTACGGGCGCGGCAGGCGCGGCGGCTTGCTTTATCGCAACGGTATTGCTGAGCATTTTCAAACGGCCGCCGCTTGGCATACTTGGCTACATATGGCTTTTGATATTGCCGATAGTTATAGGCTTTATGGCAGGAGTTATACTATACATCACCTGGGGCATATTTGCGCGGCGATTTGAAAAGCCTGCAAAAACGCGCTGGGAAAAGAAAAGCAGAAAGGACTTGGAGTAAATGATATACACAATAACAAGCGGAGAGATGACCGCAAAAATATCGTCGTCAGGGGCGGAATTACATTCGCTTATCTATAATGACACTGAGTACATATGGCAGGCAGGAAAAGCATGGAACAGGCACGCGCCGCTGCTTTTCCCATTCATATGCTCACCGAGCGGCAAAAAGTACAAAGCAGGCGGCAAAGAGTACGCGATTAAAGCCAACCACGGTTTTGCGAGGGATATGGAGTTTACTCTTTGCGAAAGCGGCGAGGACTTCTGTGAATTAGCCCTTTGCGAAAATGAAGAAACGCTTGCGCAGTACCCGTATCCGTTCAGACTGACGGTGAGATATTTCTTTGAAAACGGCAGGCTGGTGACAAAATGCGTGGTGAAGAATACCGGCAAGGAGAATATGTATTTTTACTTAGGCGGTCACCCTGCGTTCAACTGCCCTTTGGAAGAGGGACTGACGTTTGACGATTACTACGTTGAATACGAGCAAAACGAGATAATAGAGCAGACGGTGGGCGACTGTATGCGCACGATAATCTGCGGTGAAAACAAACTGCCGCTTACGAGGGAGCTTTTCGACCACGATGTTATTATGAAGAACATGCCGATGTCGGGGAGTATTTCGCTGAAAAGCGACAAGGGTGAAAGAAGCGTTACTTTGTATTACCCCGATTCGGACTGTATTGCGGTGTGGTCTGTAACAGGGGACAACGATGCGGCGTTTGTGTGCCTGGAGCCGTGGACTTCGGTGCCGGTATACTGCGATGATGCTTTTGAAAACATCGAAGAAAAGCCGCATGCGGTCATGCTGGAGAGCGGCATGGTGTTTGAATACAGATACGATATAGAGGTAAGATAATGAAACTCGTAATACAGAGGGTGAGCAGGGCAAGCGTTACCGTTGACGGCTCTGTTACAGGCAGCATAGGAAACGGATATTTAGTGCTTTTCGGGGCAGGCGAGGGCGACGACAAAAGCCGCTGCGAAAGGCTTGCAGACAAGCTTGCAAAGCTGCGGATATTTTCAGACGAAAACGGAAAGACGAATCTTTCTATAAACGACATAGGCGGCGATGTGCTTGCGGTGTCGCAGTTTACGCTGTATGCGGACTGCAAGAAAGGCAACAGACCTTCGTTTATAAAAGCTGCTGCGCCCGACTTGGCAAATGAACTTTATGAATACTTTTGCAGATGTGTTGACGAGCGCATTGACGGCTGCGTGCAAAAGGGCGTTTTCGGCGCGGATATGAAGGTGGAGCTTGTGAATGACGGGCCTTTTACTATAGTGCTTGACACGGCTGAAATAGGGTGATGTGATGATATATCTTGTTGAGGACGACAACAGCATAAGAGAGCTTGTGGTATACACGCTGAACAGCTCGGGCATGAAGACGGTGGGGTTTGCAAAGCCTTCGGACTTCTGGGCGGCTATGGAAAACGAGCTGCCGACCATGATACTGCTGGACATTATGTTGCCCGAGGAGGACGGTCTTAGCATACTAAAAAAGCTTAGGCAGTCAAAGGCGACAAAGAAAACGCCGATAATGATGCTTACCGCAAAGGGCAGTGAGTATGACAAGGTAGTAGGGCTCGATTTGGGCGCGGACGACTATGTGCCCAAGCCTTTTGGTATGATGGAGCTTATTGCGAGAATAAAAGCGCTGCTTCGGCGCACAGATGACGGCGGCGAGGACGAGTTCAGGGAGTATCGGATAGGTCAGCTTTATGTGTGCCCGTCAAAACACATTGTAAAGGTGGGGGAGAAAAATATTACCCTTACGCTGAAAGAGTTTGAGATGCTCTGCCTGCTGCTTGAGAGCAGGGATATAGTTCTCACGCGGGATCAGATACTCAACAAGGTGTGGGGTTATGCGTTTGACGGAGAGAACAGAACGGTAGATGTTCATGTGAGGACACTGAGAAATAAATTAAAGCCGTGCGACGTTATAGAAACAGTAAGAGGCATAGGCTACAAGATAAGCGGAGACACAGACAAATGAGAGTTATGAGAGAGAGAATTTTTTTCAGCATATTTTTAACTGCTGCGCTTGCGGCGGCTGTTATAGCCTTGGCGGCGTACTTCGGGCTGCCGGTATGGGCAGTTGCAGGCATAGGGATAGTATTCACGGCGGTGTTGGCGTTTGTGCTTGCTACCGTGATAAGCAGGAAAATGCTTGCGGGAACAGAGAATATGCGCAAGGTACTTACAGAGCAGCAGAATGAACTTAAAAAAGAGCACGAGGCTCAGGACAAGATGAGGCGCGAATTTACGGCAAACGTATCTCACGAGCTGAAAACGCCGCTGACGTCTATTTCGGGCTTTGCGGAGATAATACAGAACGGGCTTGTAAAGCAGGAGGATATAAGCCGCTTTGCAGGGAATATTTACGACGAAACACAAAGGCTAATTACGCTGGTGGGGGATATAATGAAACTCTCGCAGCTGGACGAGGATGCCGTGCCTGCGCAGAAAGAGCAGATAGATCTGTATGAATCCTGCGCGGCTGTTATATCGCAGCTTAAAAGCACTGCAGACAAACGGGGAGTAAAGTTCACGCTGGAGGGCGAGCACGTCAGCATAATAGGCGTTGAGCAGATAATAGACGAGATAATATACAACCTGTGCGACAACGCTATAAAGTACAACAAAGAAAACGGCTGGATAACGGTGAGGGTGTACGGCGGTGAGAGCGGAAATGTGCTTTCGGTTTCCGATACGGGTATAGGCATACCGCCCGAGGACACCGAGCATATCTTTCAGAGGTTCTACCGCGTGAACAAGAGCCATTCAAAAGAGATAGGCGGCACGGGGCTGGGGCTTTCTATAGTAAAGCACGGTGCGGCATATCACAACGCCGATATAAAGGTAGAGAGCACTCTGGGCGTTGGCACGAGAATATCGGTGACTTTTCCGCAGGCAGGTTAATAAATTACTAAATGTGCTTTTATTGCTATTGCAAAACCGCGCTGATTATGTTACAATATTATATGTGGAAATATCGGCTCGCGCAGTGCGTGCGGCAGCCGAAAAAATATAAAAAGGTAAAGGTGAAAGATTATGAAGTACGGCTATTTTGACCTTGAAAACAAGGAATACGTCATCACAAGACCGGACACCCCGGCACCGTGGGCAAACTACCTGGGCTCTCCTGCATACGGAGCTATAATCTCCAACAATGCAGGCGGCTACAGCTTTGTTCAGAGCGGCGCTAACGGAAGAATTGCGCGTTACCGCTTTAACTCTAACATGGCACTTCCCGGCAGATATGTGTACATAAGAGACAACGAAAACGGCGACTACTGGTCGGCATCGTGGCAGCCCGTTGGCAAGCCGCTTGACACATACAAGTCAAAGTGCCGCCACGGTACTGCATACACAGTGATAAGCGCTGAGTATGACAATATTGTTTCGGAAGTTACATACTATGTACCGCTGAACAAGACTTATGAGGTATGGCGCGCGAAGATAAAGAATATATCGGGCAGAGAGAGAAAGCTCTCAACATACGGCTTTATAGAATTTACAAACGATAACAACTACGAGCAGGATCAGGTAAACCTGCAATACACCCTCTTTATAACGAGGACTTCTTTTGAGGGCAACAAGATAGTACAGCACATAAACGAAAACAGCGGCAAAGATGCTACGGGCTCTAACCACAGAGAAAGATTTTTCGGCATGGTGGGTGCTGACGTTGCCGCATACAACGGCAACCTTGACAGCTTTATAGGCCCTTACAGAACATACAGCGACCCTATTGCTGTAGAGAGCGGCAGGTGCGACAATGTTCTCAACTACAACTCAAATGCCTGCGGCGCTCTGCAAAGCGATATTACTCTTGCTGACGGCGAGGACATAGAACTGGTTTATGTTCTGGGGCAGAGAAACAACGCCGAGGCGGAAGAGATACTTAATACCTACAAGCAATCCGGCACTGCTGACAAAGAGATAGAAGAGCTTAAAAACTACTGGCACAGCAAGCTTGAAAACTTTGTTGTTAAAACGCCGAGCGAAGAATTCAACAACATGATAAACGTATGGAACGCATATCAGTGCTTTATAACGTTTATATGGTCAAGAGCGGCATCGTTCATTTACTGCGGTCTGCGCAACGGCTACGGCTACCGCGATACCGTTCAGGATATTCAGGGTATAATACACATAGACCCCGAGCTTGCCGCAGACAAGATAAGGTTTATGATCTCTGCTCAGGTAGATAACGGCGGCGGACTGCCCCTTGTTAAGTTCAACCACAATGCTGGTCACGAAAACTGCCCCGATGAAAATGATGAAAACTCTGTATACGCAAAAGAAACGGGTCACCCCTGCTACCGTGCAGACGATGCTCTGTGGCTGTTCCCGACGGTATACAAGTATATAGGCGAGAGCGGCAACAAGGCGTTCTTAGATGAAGTTATAGTATATGCCAACGGCGGCGAAGATACCGTTTATGAGCATCTTAAAAAGGCTATAGAATTTTCAATGAACAGGCTTGGCGCTCACTCTATGCCTGCCGGTCTGCACGCTGACTGGAACGACTGCCTGCGCCTTGGCAAGAAGGGCGAGTCAACGTTCGTGGCGTTCCAGCTTTACTACGCTATGACTATAATCAAGGCATATGCGCAGGAAAAGAACGACACCGACTATGTAGCATACATTGAAAAGGTACAGCCGCAGCTGGGCAAGAGTCTGGCGGCTTGCTGGGACGAGGACAGATTCATAAGAGGCATAAGAGAAGACGGCACGATTGTCGGCGCGAAGAAAGACCCCGAGGCTAGTATGTGGCTGAACCCACAGAGCTGGTCGGTAATTTCGGGCTTTGCTACGAAAGAGCAGGCTGAAAAGGCTATGAACAGCGTTCACGAGATACTCAACACACCGTATGGCGTAAAGGTCATGGAACCGCCGTATGTTGACCACTATTTTGACGGTGCGCTGATGCACATATTCAACCCCGACACCAAAGAGAACGGCGGTATATTCTCTCAGACTCAGGGCTGGGCTATACTGGCTGAGTCTTTGCTCGGTCACGGCGACAGGGCGTTTGAATACTTTATGGAAAGCTCGCCGGCGGCTATGAACGACAAGGCTGAAATAAGAGTGCTGGAGCCGTATGTTCACGGTCAGTTTACCGAAGCGACACGCTCGCCTTTTGCAGGACGTTCGCACGTTCACTGGCTGACTGGCACGGGCTCTACGGTTATGGTAGGCTGTGTTGAGGGCATTTGTGGTATGAGACCGAATGCCGATGGTCTTGTCATAAGCCCGTCTATCCCCTCAAAGTGGGACGGCTTCACCATTGACAAGAAGTTCAGGGGAAAGAACGTTCACATAGAGATAGTAAACCCCGACCACGTTGAAAGCGGCGTTAAAACAATGCTTGTAAATGGCGAAAAGGTAGAGGGCGACTTCCTTGCGGCTGACAAACTGACGGACAACACCGAGGTAAAGATAACCCTCGGCAGATAACGGAGGTGCACAATGAACAAGATCTTAAAGATAGTTATAAGATTTGTGGTTTTTGTAGGTCTGTTCGCGCTGATAACATTTGTGCTTGACAAAACAGGGCTGGTCGACGGTCTGTTTGAAGTAGGCAGGGTGATAGCGGTCGCGATAGGCTGGATACTCGGCGAAACGATAATTTACCTGCT
>CANRPG010000076.1 GCA_947632425.1 uncultured Clostridia bacterium
GACCAGTTTTTCATACGCATACGCAGCGCCGAGAATTTTATCCTCACAGAAGCTGTCGCCTATAAGCTGCAAGCCCACCGGCATATTGCTTTTATCCATACCGCAAGGCAGGCTCACAGCAGGCAGACCCGCTATATTTACTGTAACGGTGCATATATCGCAGGCATACATTTTAAGAGGGTCGTCGATATTCTGACCTATTTTGCAGGCTGTGAAAGGCGCGGTCGGGGTGGCTATAACGTCTACCTCGTTGAACGCTGCTTTATACTCCCCTGCTATCTTTCTCTGCATAAGCTTTGCCTGCTTATAGTACGCATCATAATAACCCGAACTTAACACAAATGTGCCGAGCATTATTCTTCTTTTTACCTCGCTGCCAAAGCCCTCGGAGCGCGTTTTTTCGTACATATCAACCAGATCTGTGTAATCTTTTGCCCTGTAGCCGTATCTTACGCCGTCAAATCTTGCAAGGTTTGAAGAAGCTTCTGCGGAAGATATGATGTAATACGCAGGCAGAGCATACTTAGCGGACGGCAGCGAAATTTCGCACACCTTTGCGCCTGCTTTTTCAAGCTCGTGCACGGCGTTCATAACGGCAGTTTTTACGTCATCATCGATAGCCTCGCCGAAGTATTCGTTCGGTATGCCTATTTTAACGCCGCTGACGTCTCCCGTAAGGCTGTCTGCTATGCTAGTGTATTCTCTTATGGCAGAAGTTGCGTCCATTTTGTCACGACCGCAGATAATATCCTGCAACATTGCAACGTCTTTAACGCTTTTGCCTATAGGACCTATCTGGTCAAGAGATGATGCGAACGCCACAAGACCGTATCTTGAAACGCTGCCGTATGTAGGTTTAAGACCTACAACGCCGCAGTTTGCAGACGGCTGACGGATAGATCCGCCCGTATCCGAGCCGAGGGCGACTATTGCCTCTCTTGCCGAAACGGCTGCGGCAGAACCGCCCGATGAACCACCCGGCACTTTATCTAGATCGAACGGATTGTGCGTTACATTAAAGTACGAATTTTCGGTAGATGAACCCATGGCGAACTCGTCCATATTCAGCTTGCCGAGCAGAACCATATCGTTCGCCTTGATCTTCTCTATGACCGTTGCATCGAACGGCGGCACATAGTTTTCAAGCATTTTTGAAGCGCAGGTGGTCTTTATGCCCTTGGTCGAGATATTGTCTTTTATGCCTATAGGTATGCCTGCAAGCTTTGGCAGTTTTTCGCCGCTGAGGCGCTTGTTATCTACCGCTTTTGCCTGCTCGATAGCTTGTTCTTCGTTCACGGTAAGATACGCTTTCACCTTGCCGTCAACGCTGTTTATTCTGTCTATAACAGATCGTGTAAGTTCGCAGGAGCTTATCTCTTTGCTTTCTAGCTTTTGCGAAAGCTGCGCTGCTGTCATTTCATAAAGTTCCATACTGCCGCCCCCCTATTCTACCGTTTTGGGCACAACAAGGCAGCCTGCTTTTACCTGCGGAGCGTTCTGAAAAAGCTCATCACGGGTAAATTTGCCCGTTTCCGCAATGTCTTTACGCAGCTGCATAACGTTGTTTTCGTCAATGGCTAAGTCCTCGCCGAGCTGCGGCAGGGTATTCACCATGTCAACTATGCCTTTCATTTCATTTTCAAACTTTGCAAACTCGTCGTCGCTTATTTTAAGGCGCGACAGCTTTGCGATATGCCTGATGTCGATATCCATAAAACATTCCTCCGTGTTTATTTTGTCATTTCAAGAAATTCTTCCTCGGTGATTATCCTTATACCCAGCTGCTGAGCCTTTACAAGCTTGCTGCCTGCATCCTCGCCTGCAAGAACATAATCGGTATTTTTAGATACCGACCCTGCCGCCTTGCCGCCGAAGCTCTCGATTATTTCTTTAGCTTCCTGACGTTTCAAAGTAGGCAAAGTGCCCGTAAGCACAAATGTTTTGCCTGCAAATCTGTCATCTATCTTCTTGCCCTCATAAACGGTATTCAGCCCGTAGGAAACCAGCCTGTCCACAAGCTCGTTAAAATGCGGCTCTTTGAAGGTATCTGCCACCGACTGCGCCATAATTTCGCCGAAGCCGTCTATCTGCGCTATCTCATCAGCGGTCGCGTTTCTTATGCTTTCAAGGCTGCCGAATTTTTCGCACATAAGTTTTGCAGAGGCTTGTCCTATATTGCGTATGCCAAGACCGTAAATAAGCCTGTCAAGACCGTTGTTTTTTGAAGCCTGTATAGCGTTTATCAGATTTGAAGCAGACTTCTCTTTGAAGTTCTCCAGTGTCAGCAGCTTTTCTTCGGTAAGCTCGTAAAGGTCTGCGATCGATCTTATCAGATCGCTTTTCAAAAGCGCATCAACTATCGCAGGCCCTAAACCGTCTATATCCATAGCGTTTTTAGAGGCAAAATGCACTATACTGCGGTGAAGCTGCGCAGGGCATGAGGGGTCAACACAGCGAATTGCCGCCTCGCTCTCGCTTACTTCAAGCTTACTGCCGCACACGGGGCAATACTCGGGGTATTCAAAATGCGCCTGACTGCCGCCCTTTTCTGAAACGCACAGCACCTCGGGGATTATATCCCCTGCCTTGCGCACGCGAATTATATCGCCGACCGCGATATTGCGCTCTATTATAAAGTCGCGGTTGTGCAGCGTTGCCCTTGAAACGCTCGTACCTGCCAGAAAGACAGGCTCAAACACTGCTACCGGCGTAACCGCTCCCGTTCTGCCTACGTTTAGTTCAACGTCCAAAAGCTTTGTGTCCTTTTCCTCGGGCGGAAATTTATACGCCACCGCCCAGCGAGGATATTTTGCGGTAGAGCCGAAAACCTCGCGCTGCGTGAGGTCGTCAAGCTTTATAACAACGCCGTCAATATCGTAAGGCAGAGAGAAACGCTTCTCACCTATCTTCTCAATTTTCGATATAATTTCATCGGCTGTAGAAAACACTTCATATTCGGGTATAGCTTTGAAGCCGAGTTCTTTGAGCATATCGAGCGACTGCTTGTGCGAAGTTATCTCCTCGCCCTCTATCCTCTGAACGTTGAAGCAGAATATATCGAGCTTGCGTTTTGCGGTAATTTTGGGGTCTTTCTGCCTTAGCGAGCCTGCCGCGGCATTTCGCGGATTTTTAAAAGGCTGCTCGCCGTTTAGTTCCTGCTGCTCTACCGCCTGCTCGAAAGCCTTGCGCGGCATATACACCTCGCCCCTGACTTCTATCTGCTCTATATCTCTTGAAAGTTTGAGCGGTATAGCGCCTATTGTGCGTATATTAGCGGTAACGTCCTCGCCTATATTGCCGTCGCCGCGTGTAGAGCCCCTTGTCAGCACGCCGTCTGTATATTCAAGAGATACCGAAAGACCGTCAATTTTAGGCTCAACGCAGAATTTAGCGCTCGGCAGTTCTGTCTGCACTCTGTCAACAAAAGCGCGCACTTCATCATATGAAAAAACGTCCTGCAAACTCTCCATTCTAACAGTATGCTGCACCTTTTCAAAGCCCGAAAGTATCTCTCCGCCTACACGAAGCGAGGGGCTGTCCGCTCTTACAAGCTGCGGAAACTGCGCTTCAAGCTTACGCAGGCGGTCGTTCATCATATCGTAGTCATAGTCGTCTATCTGCGGCGAATCATACACATAATACAGCCGCGCATGGTAATTAAGAGTATCGACAAGCTCGTCGATCTCTTTCTTAGCCTCGTTTATATCCATGTTACACACCCCACTATCCTTATTAGTATAACACGATTTCTCATAAAATGCAAGGTGTTTATTCGGTAAAATACATCTGCGGAACTTCGCCGACGATGACCTTCTGCACCAGAGGCACGCTGCGGCTCACATTTACCGTGATATTTTGCGAGGGCATGACAGCTGCGAACGTGAGCGAAATTTCTGCCGTAAGCGAAAAACAGGTCTGGTTCAGCCCGGCATCTTCAAAGGTATGCAAAAGCTCTACCTGTGGGCTGCCGACAGCGTATATATCAACTCTTACATCGGGGCCGCTGCCGCTGAAAAAGCTGATGCCCGTAAACGCACCCAGCGGCACTTTTACATAGCTTTCAAGGTCGCGCTCTATTTTTGTATTAAGAGAGGCAACAAGGCTTGCTGTTATTTTGCTTACCTGCGCACTGTCAACACAAAAGCCCGTGTCGCTCTCGCAGAGTGTTTTGGAAAGATCAAACTGCGAAATCACGTCTGTTACTGCACTGTTTATGATATTCTCGCCTATCAGCGAACAGTGGCTTTTGCAGATGATGTCGGCATACTGCTTTATTTTATAGTCTGCAAATAAAAATACCGCCAAAGCTCCTGCCGCCGCCAAGGCAAGCGCTCTTCTTAAAACCACGGTTTTTCTTGAAACATATCTGCGCACGCTATCACCCTGTGTATAATATTCATAGCTGTAAAAATGCGTGAAAAGACAAGCAAAAAAGCACGCCTTAAAGACGTGCTCATTCATCGCTTCCGTTCATGGTCTTTTCATAAAGGGTGTCATAGTCAAAAGTGTAGGTGCGGTAGGCGTTTATTACAACGGTTTCGTTATATGTACTAAGGCGAGGATATTTTCTGCTGTAGTTCATATGCACATGACCGTGCACAAAATACTTCGGGCTGTATTTATCTATAAGCTCTCTGAATACCTCAAAGCCCATATGGCACATATCTTTGCCATCGTGAAAATCAAACATCGGCGCGTGTGTGACAAGAATATCAAAACCGCCGCTGCGCTTGAGTTTTAACGCCAGTTTGCGAACGCGCTTTTTCATTTCCTTTTCGGTATACTGGTGCTCGCCTACGCTGTAGCGCATTGAGCCGCCAAGTCCGAGTATTCTGAGCCCGTTGTGCACATATATCTTGTCTTCTATGCTGTAGCACCCCTCGGGCGGCACTGTGGCATAGCGTTCGTCGTGGTTGCCGTGAACATACAAAAGAGGCGCTTTTGCAAAGGTCTCGACAAAAGACAGATAGTGCGGGTGCAGGTCGCCGCAGGCTATTATAAGCTCGATGCCCTCAAGCTGCTCGGGAGTGTAATGATCCCAGAGATAGTCGGACTCCAGATCCGACATGACCATGATCTTCATAGCTTTCTCCTTAAGTTTAATAATTCCTGTACTTTACTAGTATTACTTGACTAAATTCGTCTGTGAGTTGAGTCCGTGCTGTTCTACAAATCCTCTGTACTGAGGGGCAAGTTCTTCAACGTCGGGTATACGTCCGACTACGTTATCCAAAAGCCAGTCAAGCTTTATTATCTGGTTGGGAGAAAGTTCTTCATCTGTGCCGACGAGTATTTTGCCGCTCTGCGCTCTCATAACTCCTGTGAACGGTGCAAACTCGCCGCTCGTTATTTTTTCGCGTATCATCTTGACGAGTTTTTTAGTGCCGCTGGGCAGCCTTTCGGAGCAGGCTACATCTATAGTTCCCGACGACATTCCCCAGAAATAGTTCAGCGCCTGCGTTTCGTTTCGGTTGGCGTCGTTTTTCCAAGCGCCTATCATTATTGAGTGTACCATTTCTTTATAGAGTATTCCCCAGTTCCACACGGGCGCGGCAAGGCGGAAGGATATGCCGCCGTACAGACCATACAGACCGAAGCCGCTGTCCTCATACAAAGGCGCGTTTATATCGCGGTCGGAGATGAGGTCTATCTGCTTTGAGCGGAAATACTCGCAGGGGTCGTGGTCGATAAGAGTAGACCAGTCAAGATACACCAGCGCGCGCGGATTTACAAGCTTAACGCCAAGTGCAAAGGCATCTATAGAGGCAGGCGTGCCGAGTATAGGATAGTCGGCGATGTAGCCCACACGCTCGTTTTCTGTCATTGAGCCTGCAATTATGCCTGTTATGAATTTTGCCTCGTATATTCGCAGGTAATATGTACGCAGCTGTTTATAGGCGGTATTGAGAGAGCAGTTCATTATTATGCTTTCGGGGTGCGCGACCGCCATACGCATACTTACCGCGTGATAGGCAGGCGAGGTCGTGAAAATTACCTTGCAGCCGTCTGCAATAGCTTTCTGAATGGTGCTTTCGGCTTCTGCCTCGCTGCACACAAAAGCTTTTGTTTCTATAGCGCTGCCGAACGCATCTTCAATATATCTTCTGCCAATTTCGTGGTTATAGCTCCACGAAGAGTTCTGCGGATCTTTTGGATAGAGAAAAGCTATTTTCAAAACGCTGCTGCCGACAAGGGGTATCATCTTTGTAAGAGCGACTTTCTTGCTGTCGTCGGTCGGGTGAAGTATTCGCAGACCGGGCTTCTCATCTGCAAGAACGCGAAACTCATCGAAGATGCGATCCATGTGCCTGTCTATCTCGGCTGAGGAGAGTCCTTTCAAAGTATCAAAGCCGTATATCTCTATAAAATGCAAAAACGCATCGCCCGTTGTAAAGGGCAGCCTTTGCCAGTGCTTTTGGATATAGTGCGTTTCAAATGACGAGTAGAGAAAACGCACATCTTTTCGCCTGTCTTCAGACCACAGAGGTGCTTTTTCGGTGCCGTCGTCGGCAGGGATAGCTTTCAGAAGCCTTGAATACGAACCCTGCTGGCTCATAAGTATATCATATATGCCGGTTACTTTATAAAAGTCAAGAAAATCGGCATAGACTTTATATTCCTGCTCCTCTGAGGGTTTGGGAAGGATACGCGTTACGGTGGCATCTATCTTTACCGCGCCGTTGAACTTTGAAACGCTGACGCGCTTGTTGCCCTCGACGACGTAAAACCTGTGCATATACTCAAACGCGATTATGGGGTCGCGAACGCCCGTTTGCTGCACCGAATCGTAAAGCTCCGACCACTTGTTTGCAAACTCTGTTGAATAAGCCAGCAGCGGCATAAAGTTAGATGCGAACGCTGTTGTTCTCTCGGCCGAGGCTGTTCCTGCGATAAGCGAGATAGGTATTTCAAGCTGCCCCAGCGGCACTCTGCCGACCTCGCCGCCGCCGCGAAGAAGATCTTCAAGCACGGGAAGATACGGATACTGACCTTTTGATATTGCTGCTCTATATTGTTTTTCGGCTGCTTTCTGAGCCTTTATATAATCCTGATAAGCCATATATACACCCTTTCAAATTTAGGCTAAAGGTATTATAACACAAGGCTTTTCAAAAATCAACTAAAAGACAATACAAACGATTTAGCAAAAAAGGCTTGTCTTTTGTACAACATAGCAAAGGCAGTATTGAAAATAGCGGCAAAGTGTTATATAATATTTTGTGACGTGAAGCGAAAGTTTTCCGTCTATATATACAGAAGGCGAAAGGAGCTGAGAATATGGAAGACTTGCAGATGATCGATATGCTGTTTGCACGCGATGAAAACGCGCTTGCGGCTATGAAAGAAAAGTACGGCGGCTACTGCGCAAAAATTGCCGTGAACATTCTTGGCAGCGCGCAGGACGCAGAAGAATGTGTAAATGATGCATACACAAAAATGTGGACATCCATACCTCCCGCACGGCCTACAGATCTGAAAACGTTTTTGGGCAAAACAGTTAGAAATCTCGCTTTGGACAGATACGATGCGGCAAGGGCAAAAAAGCGCGGCGGCGGACAGACCGAGGCTGTGCTTGAAGAACTGGCGCAGTGTCTGCCCTGCGAATGTGACACCGAACGCGAAGTTGATATGCGGCAATTGCAGGGGCTTTTAAATGAATTTCTGGGTAGTCTTAAAAAGCAGGACGCGCAGTTTTTCGTGCTGCGGTACTGGCATCTTTACATGATAAATGATATAGCGCAGAGGTATTCGGTGAGCGAGAGCAGGGTGAAGATGTCGCTGCTGAGGAGCAGAGGCAGGCTGAAAGAGTTTTTGGAGAAAGAGGGTTTTGATATATGAACGAAAAAACTTTGCTTAAAGCCATAGGCGGAATTGATGACAGATTTTTAATGTTTGACACGCAGGAGCAGACCGACAGAAAAAGTATTAAACACGGCGCAGTCTGGGTGGTATGCGCGGCGGCAGCTTTGGCGGTATGCATTGGTGCGGCGGTTGTTTTGCAGCACGGCAGAAATGAAGTTAAAAGCGCTCCCGAGAGCAGCGCGGTGACAACATATCAGTCTGAAATTGCATATAAAAAACAATGGGACGAGATGACCGACGAGGAGAGATACACATTATTAGAATACGGCGGCGAAAGCTATGACAGCAGGCTTTCGGCTGTGCCGCGGCAGTATCTGGGCGAGAAGGCAGGCGATGCGCAGGCGGTGGGGTATGACCTTTTCAATGATGAAAAACACACCCTAGGGTGCGAGGTCTACGCTATT
>CANRPG010000077.1 GCA_947632425.1 uncultured Clostridia bacterium
GGTCTCGCCAGCCTTGAATACTTTTTCAAAGTATGTCGGCTTGTCGGTAGATACCCATTCTTTAATTGTATTACCGTTTTTGTCAACGACTTTCAGCTTAGCTCCTGCAAGTTCCTTACCTGTTGTAATATCCTGCTTCGAGATCTGCACCTTCGTGGTGTCGTCCTTCATAACTACCTTGTCAATGCTGCCATCATCGCTTACAGTGAATGCAACCTTTTCAGATACCACATAACCGTTCGGCGCAGTCTCCTCAATAAGCGTGTAGGTCTCGCCAGCCTTGAATACTTTTTCAAAGTATGTCGGCTTGTCGGTAGATACCCATTCTTTAATTGTATTACCGTCTTTGTCTACAATTTTCAGCTTAGCTCCTGCAAGTTCCTTACCTGTTGTAATGTCCTGCTTCGAGATCTGCACCTTCGTGGTGTCGTCCTTCATAACTACCTTGTCAATGCTGCCGTCCTTGCTTACGGTAAACTCAATATCGCTTGCTATGACGTAGCCGTTCGGCGCATATTCTTCATGCAGAGTATATGTTTCGCCAGCGGTAAGTTTGCCCTCGATATAATGAGGTTTATCTGTCGATGTCCATTCGTCTACAACGTTGCCTGCGCTGTCTTTAACTTGCAGTTTTGCGCCTGCGAGTTCGTCGTCTCCCGTTATAGTTTTCTTAGAGATCCGAACCTTAGTCGTGTCATCACGCATTTCAACAACGTCAACGCTGCCATCTTCCGAAACAACAAAAGTTATGTCATTTGCAACAACATAGCCGTTCGGCGCATATTCTTCATGCAGAGTATATGTTTCGCCAGCGGTAAGTTTGCCCTCGATGTAGTGAGGAGTATCGGTAGAAGTCCATTCGTCAACAACATTGCCTGCGCTGTCTTTAACTTGCAGTTTTGCGCCTGCGAGTTCGTCGTCTCCCGTTATAGTTTTCTTAGAGATCCGAACCTTGGTCGTATCATCACGCATTTCAACAACGTCAACGCTGCCATCTTCCGAAACAACAAAAGTTATGTCATTTGCAACAACATAACCGTTCGGCGCATATTCTTCATGCAGGGTATAAGTCTGACCTGCGGTAAGCTTGCCCTCGATGTAGTGAGGTGTGTTGCTCGATGTCCATTCGTCAACGATGTTACCGTCGCTGTCCTTGACTTGCAGCTTTGCGCCTGCGAGTTCGTCATCTCCCGTTATAGTTTTCTTAGAGATCCGAACCTTAGTCGTATCATCACGCATTTCAACAATGTCTATTCTGCCGTCAGCAGATACCGTAAATTCAATGTCGTTTGCAATTACATATCCATTTGGTGCATATTCTTCGTGCAGAGTATATTTTTCGCCTGCCACCAACTTGCCCTCTATCATATGAGGTTTGTCTGTGGAAGTCCATTCGTCAACAACGTTACCTGCGCTGTCTTTAACTTGCAGTTTTGCGCCTGCGAGTTCGTCGTCTCCCGTTATAGTTTTCTTAGAAATCCGAACCTTAGTCGTATCATCACGCATTTCAACAATGTCTATTCTGCCGTCAGCAGATACCGTAAATTCAATGTCGTTTGCAATTACATATCCATTTGGTGCATATTCTTCGTGCAGAGTATATTTTTCGCCTGCCACCAACTTGCCCTCTATCATATGAGGTTTGTCTGTGGAAGTCCATTCGTCTACAACGTTACCGTCGCTGTCCTTAACTTGCAGTTTTGCGCCGGCAAGTTCGTCATCTCCCGTTATAGTTTTCTTAGAAATCTGAACCTTGGTCGTGTCATCACGCATTTCAACAACGTCAACGCTGCCATCTTCCGAAACAACAAAAGTTATGTCATTTGCAACAACATATCCGTTCGGTGCATATTCTTCGTGCAGTGTGTACGTCTGACCTGCTACAAGCTTGCCGTATATATCATGCGGCTCACTGGTGGAAATCCATTCGTCAACAACGTTGCCATTGCTGTCGAGCAGCTGCATTTTCGCGCCTACCAGTTCGTCAGAACCTGTTATAGTTTTCTTTGACACGGTAATTTTGGTTACATCGTCGGTCATGGTTACTTCGGTGACCTTGCCTGTCGGATCAACTGTAAACGCAATGTCTTTCGCGACTACATATCCGTCAGGAGCTAGTTCCTCATGCAGAGTGTAAGTTGCGCCTGCGATAAGTTTGCCGTTTATTTTGTGAGGTTCGTTTGTCGAAGTCCATTCGTCAATGACCTTGCCTGCACTGTCTTTGATTTGCAGCTTTGCTCCTGCCAGCTCTGCATTGTTGGTAATGTCTTTCTTGTAAACCGTGACTTTGGTTATATCATCAGTCATGGTAACTTCGGTGACTTTTCCTGTCGGATCAACCGTAAACGCAACATCTTTAGCGACTACATAACCGTCGGGAGCTAATTCCTCATGCAGAGTGTAAGTTGCGCCTGCGGTGAGTTTGCCGTTTATCTTGTGCGGCTCGTTCGTGGAAGTCCAACTATCCACAATGCTGCCTTTACTGTCCTTGATTTGCAGTTTAGCTCCTGCCAGCTCTGCGCTGTTGGTGATGTCTTTCTTATATACCGTGACTTTTGTTATATCATCGGTCATGGTAATAATAGGCTCACCGTCAACTGTAGAGGTGGTGCTTACGCCTGTAACTTTGCCGTTAATATCTACGCTGAAGCTTATATCTTGTGCCAAAACATAACCGTTCGGCGCGGCTTCTTCATGGAGTACATAGCTGCCTGCCGCAACACACTTAACAAGGTGTGCGCTGCTGCCGCTAGTCCAACTGTCTATAACACTGCCTGTGGACGTGCGCAGCTGCATTTTTGCGCCTGCAAGTTCCGCATTGCCTGTTACAGACTTTTTAGAAAACCATATATTTATAGGCGGATCTTCCTCTTGGAATGTTACCGTCTGTCCCTGAGAAGTTATAGAAACATTTTTCTGCTCGGTACTGAGCTTATATCCTTTCGGAGCAGTCAGCTCACGAATGATATAATTGCCGTAAGGTACTTTATCAAAGGTAAATACTCCGTCACTGCCGCTTGTTGCGGTTTTATATGCTGTAGAAGTATTAAAGGTCGTCGTACCCTCTTTGAAAAGACCATAAACAGCGCCGACAAGCTTCTTGCTAGGGTCGTTTTTGTCTACCTTAGTACCCTTAATACTGCCGTAAACTTCGTAATTAGAAAACGGTGCATCGGAAGATGTTTCGGCAACAATGCTTACTGTGACCTTATCACTGTAAGCTCTGAACCTTGGGTTACCGCAAGTTTCTTCTACCACATAACCTGTATCTATAGGTATATCGGTAACAACTGCCTTATGGGTAGATGTGCCGAGCTTTATCTTAGTCGCATTAGCCTCTGTAGCAGTCGTGCTTTTGTACTTATATGTGCCTGCGGCTGCATCTACCGTATCAAGTACGAGATACTGACCCGACTTATCTTTGATAGTAAATGTCAGACTTGTATATGCGCTTTCGGGTATAGGCGTGTTTTCATCTGCCATTTCTACTATTTTGTCTATTTCAAGAGAGCCGTTTTTTATTTTTTCGTTATTGATTTGCAAAGTTGAAGCCGATGAGGCAGGAACGGTAAACTCTTTCAGATATGACGACGGCGGATTTTGCAGTCCTGCCGATTTAAGTGCAGTTGGAGAACCGCGCCACGACTCATATATGCGGTATGTGCCATCTGGCAGATTTGCCAGTATAAACTCGCCCTTATCGTCAAGTTTAATTTGATACGGATCACTGCCGCTGCCAACACGACTATATGTGTATTTGTTTCCGCTGCTTGTAAAATATACATAACTCCATGTGCTGCCCGTTTTAGCCTGAAGCGAAAAAACAAGACCGCCTTTTATACCTGAATAGTTAGGCACATTAGCAATGGTTTCACCTTCAACGAATTTCTTTACGGTTATATTCGGTGGAGGCGGAGCCTCTACGGCATGAAACGCCATAGCCGCGAAAAGATAAGAGTTACCGCCAATGCCTATAGTCTGACCGCCGCCCCAGCCCTGAGCATTATCGCTGGTTACTGAGGTGTTATCATAAACCGCAAACGTATTGTTGGTAGATGTATTGGTCTTAGTATCTACAACTACTGTTTTACCCTCTATCAGGTTTGTATCTCTGGTCGATATAGTATAATCATACATATCGCCGCTGTACTGCTTGCTTTCAACAGTAAATCCTGCTGCCCTGAGAACATCAGTCCATTTGTACCTGTCCCACACGCTCTTGACACGCCTCATTGTTATCTGAAAACGGTTATTAGCAGCGTTCCACTTCATTTCCAGCGGATTTGCCTTAGCAAGATTTTTCGGTGTAGTGTTGCTGTACCAATTGATATATGAACCCGTCGTATGGTCGAAATGGGCATCTATGTTAGTAAGTATCTCATTATACTTTGCCCTTGTTTCGCTGCTGCCCGAATAATAGTTTATGAGGGGCGTTGAGCATGACGATGACCCTGCGTTTGAAGCGTTTTCGTCCATAACAAAGGTTCTCAACGCCGCATGATTGTTGTGCCACTGATAACCTGTTACCTCCCACACGAGCAGCTGCGTTGCGTCGAAATACGCCTGCGTATGGTGGTTTGCCCGATCGTTATAATAGCCATAGTGCATTATAAGGCGGATAGCCTTTTTCTGACTGTCAGACATCTTATCCCAATACGCTTGATTTGTATGCTTAGTGTAGCTGTTGGTTGTCCTACAAGTCGTATTAAATTCAAGGCAAGTCGCAGGAGTTGTTTGACTTGAAATATATATGTACTGAATATCTTGGGCAACTCCAAACGGATTCGAGCCGCTGATACGACCGCCGGTGTTTGCCATACTTGTTACGGTAACATTCGTGGCAGCTGCATATGCCGTAAGCTCTGAGAGTGTCGGAACAAAATTTGTAAAAAATAACGCCATGACGGTTATCACGGCGCACAGTTTGCTTTTAAATTTTTTCACACTATACATTCCTTTCTATAGATTTTAATTTCGCGTTCCAGTGATATTTTTTAAGGTGGTCGCGGTGTGTTCATGTTCACATTTCCTTTCGTTGTTTTCTTTTCTGTCAGATGAAAAAATGCTTTTTTGCATGAAAAAAGACTTCCCGAAAAAGAGAAGTCTTTTTGATATTAAGTTTTCTTTATTCAAGCAGCAAAGAGTTCAACTGTTTTTATATATTCGTCGTCGTAATACTGCTCGGAAAGAGTATCGTAGGTCTTTAATACAACGTAGTATGTGCCGATAGCAACGTATTTAGCATTTGGATTAAGAATATTCGCTTTGTGTCCCTCGGAGTTCATATATCCAGCAACGTTTATTTCAGCATTCCTTTTTGAACCGACTGAAAGGAAACCAGCAGAACCAGTGTTTTCCCCTGCATAAGTCAATTCGGTAGTATATTCGTTCCAAATCGTGTAGCAAAGGCTGCCGTCAGGTCGTATATGTGCATCATAGTTTGATACTGTCTCCTCATATGCCCTTTGGTCAGCCATTTTTTGAAGCTGAGGGTCTGTCTGCAAAGGTTGAAGTCCGACTTTTGCTCTTTCAACATTTATAAGTCTTATTTCTTCATTAACAAGTTCTTCTCGTATTTTCTGAACTTCTTCTGCCGTATGAAATTCAACTTTCGGCGGCTGCGATAACAGCCAATTCATATAATCGTCTTGTTCCTGCCAATCAAGCTCCCAAAATTCTTCTTCGGTCAGCTCTCTTGTCCACACTCTCTTTGTCGTAGTCGCAGGCTTTGCGGTGGTCTTTTTCGGCGTGGTCGTTGTTTTCTTCGGTGCTGCCGTTTGCTTTGCGGCGGTTGTGTTCTTCGGCGCGGCGGTAGTTTGCTTTGCCGTTGTTGTTTTCTTTTCGGCAGTTGTCGTGGTCTTGCTGTCAGAGGTGGTCGTTACTTCTGCCGTGGTGGTGTTCTCAGGAGTGGTCGTTTCGCTTTCTGCGGTGGTCGTGGTGGTCGGCTCGCTCTGAGGCGCAGTGGTCACAGCCGCCGTTTCTGCCGCAGTTGCCGCCGTGGTAACTGCGCTAGGCTGCGCAGCCGCAGGCTCACTGTCGTCCGCGCTCCTGCCGCACGAGCATAGAGCAAACGCCATCGCAAAAGCCGCTATTGCTGCTATTATTTTCTTTTTCATACTAGTCACCTCGCATATGTATGTCAGTGTGCCACGTGGCACACTATTTTTTTCCTTTACACAAATTATAACAAAAAATCTGTTCTAAGTCAAGTCATCAGAACAACATTTTGATTATGTATCCTACAAGCCCCATGCCGATGCCTATGGAAACATATCGGATAACGTATTTAATAATGTTCTTCATCGCTTCACCTGCTTTTTGATGCTTATCTGTTTCGGCAGTTCTATAGCTTTTGTCGGCTTGGCAGCAAAATCATGCCGCGCAGCCTTTTCATCTTTATATATACTTCCGAAAAGAAAATGAAGACGGTTGTTGCACAACTTTGCATCGTCGGCAACCAAAAACACATCTTCTTTCTTCGCCAAGACCGTGTATGTACCGTCCTGCTCTTGCTTAACATCGAGCAGCTCCACAAGTTCTCCGCTGCTGCACTGCAAATATTCCGCGTGCATATGCTCCCCCTTATATATTAGCATCAACGAGCCGTATAATGTATTCCTCCAGCTCGCTGTCTGTCAATCCGCCGAAAACATCACTATGAATAGACCTCAGAGTAGCATACAGTCTTGACGGTCGCTGCGTTTCGCTTTCGGAAGTTTCTTCTTCGCTGTCTTCTTCCGGCGTTTCTGATAAACGTCTGTTGATCTCGTCCTCAAGTTCGCTTATGGTATCCATGCTGAACATGAAATCAGCTGCCTTCATTTCTTCCAAAGCGCTGATGCGCTGCCCGGAAAGCTTTTTGTGATAGTATTGCAGCCATTCGCCTATTACTTCCTGCTGTTCTTTTGTAAAAACGCCATATACGCGCTCATACTTGCCGAACGGCAGCATACCTTCGTCCACTGCCTGAATAAGTGTCTGCGGCAGTTTAAGAAGACCCACATATCTGTATATGCTCCTTGTAGAGGTGTTAAACCTTTCCGCAATAAACTGGGTGGTTTCATCGCTGTCGCCACGGTGTTCCAGATACCCCTGATACAAGTTTGCCAGCTCAGAGGGAGCAAGAGTATCATAGTGGCGGTGTATGTTTGACTGGCAAACCTTATCGTATGCCTGCACATCTGTCATTTCCTGCACAATGCACGGTACGCTGTTCCAGTCCAGATTAGATGCAGCGGCAAAGCGAGTGTTCCCGACTATAACTTCATATTCGTACTGCTCATCGTTGTGCAGCTCTCTGACTACCAGCGGCTGCAACATACCGTTGTCCTGAAGACTAAGCATCAAAGCTTTGACTTTCTTGGGGTTTACATAGTACGGCTGCGATCTTCCTTTTGGTGTTCTGTACATTCGTATTACGTCCGTGCTGATCTGCTGTATCTTCTGCTGAGAACCCCAAAGGTTCTCATATTCACTCACCATTATATTTGATATGTCAGAGCTGTCGAGAAGCTGCTGTTCTTCCTCCAGCCTTTCGTTTCTTCTTGATGTAAGATCCATTTCATTTTCCTCCTAATAATCAAATCTTATCTTTATAGCCTGCCAGTAAAACGGAGCATATACACTACAGAATATTTCTTCCGGGGTATAACTCTTGTCGGGAACACCGCTTTCATAGCAATACCCATTCCACAAATTGAACGCCAGTCGCGTGGTCTTGGCAGAAGTGCTCGTCTGCCAGCCCTGTTCCAAAGCCTCGGGTATAATGCCATCGTTTTCAAAGTCAAAAACATCAAGGTAATGCTTGCGCAGCTCTGAGTCGAGAGCGAGCAGATAAGCCATAGCAAGGTGATAGCGATCTTGCTTTTTCATGCGATCGCAAAGCGTATTGTATAATATTTCGTGTCTGTCGTCTAAAAAGTTAATATTCATTTTTACTTCCTCCAATAAAAAAAGACTTCTTAAAAAAGAAGCCTTTTGTGTTTTGTATAATTTATCTTTTTCGTTTTGTACTGCATTATCGTATTACTGTTTCTTTCGTCTGTTTTGCGGCAGCCTTTCATCATCTTCCGCAAAATCATGGAACGGAGGATATTCGCGGTGACCGTCGGGGTACAAAATATACGGCTGCATAAGTTCTCTGTCAAATTCACAGG
>CANRPG010000078.1 GCA_947632425.1 uncultured Clostridia bacterium
AAAATGTGTTATTCATTTTTCTGGGGTTATGAAAATTTTTTTGCTTTTCCTATTGACTTTTTATAGCTGGTCTTTCATACGGCTATTAAAAAGATATAACCGTATTTATTTTATCATATCTTTAAAAAAATCACAAGTGTTTTTTATAAATTTCCTTAAAAATTAGCTGATTTTTTTACTGCGGCAGCCAAAAGGGCGACTTGCTTTTCGCTATTGAACACCGAAGGCGAGAATCTTACCACGCCTTGATCGAGCGTTTTTAAGAAATGATGTGTCACCGCGGCGCACTGATAGCCGCCCCTTAAAGCAAAGCCGTTATCGCTTAAAAACTGCGCTGTATCGCTGGAATGTATATCACCCACATTAAAAGCAACTATCGGCGCATAACTGCCGCTGCCGCGGTATATTTTTATGCCCCTGATGTTTTTTATATAACTTATGAAGATATCGCACAGCCGCTGTTCTTTTGCGTGGATATTTGCAAGTCCCTTTGAGTTTACAAACTCGATGCCCTTGCCAAGCCCCACAATGCCGGGAACGTTCACAGTGCCGCTCTCCAGCATTTCGGGCATAATATCGGGTTGGGCGGTCTCTAGCGAGGTAGTGCCCGTGCCGCCTTCTGTCAGCGGTAAAATGGGGTACACGCCGTTTGTTATAAGCAGTCCCGTGCCCGAAGGCCCGTAAAGACCCTTATGCCCTGCGGTGCAGATGATGTCGGCGCAGGTATTTACCGAGAGAGGCAGAACGCCTGCCGCCTGGGCGCCGTCACAGATAAGGCAAACGCCTTTTTCTTTGCACAGGGTATAAATGCGCTCTATAGGCAGAATTTTGCCGGTAACGTTTGAAACTGCGGTGCATATAACAGCTTTGGTATCTTTGCCTATAAGCTTTGAGAAGTTTTCCAGCGTCTCGTCGTCGTCCTCGCAAACGCGCGCTATAGAGCATTTAACGCCTTTTTCGCCAAGCGCATAAATGGGACGGGAAACGCTGTTATGCTCCATCGATGATATAACAACGTGGGAATCAGGCGGCACAACGCCTTTTATAGCAGTGTTCAGCGCGTGGGTGCAGTTCAGCGTAAACACGGTGTTCTCACTTTTTGCGCCGAACATTTTCGCTGCCTGCTCTCTTACTTTGTAGACAGCCTGCGCGCTTTGCATTGCCATTGTGTGACCGCCTCTGCCGGGGTTGCCGCCCAGTTTTGCAACTGCGCTTGCCACCGCCTGCGCGACCGAGACGGGCTTTGGGTATGTGGTAGCGGAATTATCAAAATATATCAATTTATCGCCTCCTTTGCTTTATATTACAGCTCTTTTACTGCCTTTATCAATATGCCTGCCTGCGAGAGTAAAGCTTTTGCTCCCTCGCGGCTGCCGATAACTTTTATACTGTAGCCGCACCCCTTTGAAAGGTCTTTCGGCGTTCTTATGACCTCGCAGCTATAGCCGCTCTGGCGAAGTATGCTCTGCGCTTTGGCGGCATAGGTTATAGAGGACATAGCAAATACAGTTTTTTCAAGGTTTCCTGTCATTAAAGCTGACCTCCCGTGTGTTTATAAAAAAACAGGCAATAATATCTTGCCATATCTTGCCATAGCAGTGGAGAGCCGAACACGAGCCGCCTCACGCCGGTGCTTTTGGGCTCTTTTTGCCGGCGCATTTATGCGCTGTTGACAAGGCGCCAGCCTGCATCACAAGGAACAAAAAACCGCCTCAAAATCCCTCGGTGTGAGGTGCGAAGCAGTTTTTGCAGAGCAGATTTGCGTCAAGACTAGGCGACCGACCGCAGGCATACTGGTGTATGGCAAGGGAGGGCAACGACGTATTGGCGGAAATATGCCTGCAAAAACCGACTTGTGTTCGGCTCTCCACTGCTAATATAATATGAAGCTCGTCGGCATATTGCCATAGTATGCAAACATATAAATTGTACAGGTCTTAAAAGCGTGTACAAGAAAGGAGAAAGGTTATGCTTGAATATTTTGTAGAAGAAATAAAAGATGAGCAGGAAACGTCTTTGGGGCTGCCGGAGGAGATAGCGCAGAGACGGCTGGAGGAGGACGGCAAAAACGTTTTGGGAGAGAAGAAAAAGAAAAGCGCGGCAGGCATATTTATAAACCAGTTTCGAGACATTATGGTGATGATACTGCTGGGCGCGACGGTGGTATCCGTATTTATGGGTGAATTTTACGATGCGGCAACGATACTGCTTGTTGTGCTGCTGGATGCGGCGCTTGGCTTTATTCAGGAATACCGCACCGAGAGAACGCTGGAAGCACTGGAGAAGATGACATCTCCCACAGCGAAAGTATACCGTGACGGCAAGCTGAAAGTGCTGCCTGCAAGCGAGCTTGTTCGCGGCGATGTTGTCGAGCTTGAAAGCGGCGACAGAGTTCCTGCGGACTGCTATATAATATCTTCGCAGAGCCTTATGTGTGATGAAGCGATACTTACCGGCGAAACACAGGCGTGTGCAAAACGCTGCCGCAGCGGTGAAACGACCTTTAGCGCGCTTAATCTGCCTTATATGGCATACATGGGCACGAACGTTGTGAAAGGCAAGGCAAGGTGCGAAGTTGCTGTTACGGGGCTTTCAACGCAGATAGGGCAGGTATCGGATATGCTCTCCGACATTGAGGAGGAGCAGACACCGCTGCAAAAACGCCTGGGCGAACTTGGCAAGCGGCTTGCCATAATATGCCTTGCGGTGTGCGTGGTGGTATTTCTGGCAGGTGTACTACGCGGCGAACCTGTGTTTTCAATGCTGATGACGGGAATAACGGTGGCTATTGCTGCGATACCCGAGGGGCTGCCTGCCACGGTCACTATCGCTCTGGCGCTGGCGGTGCGCAGTATGCTTAAAAAGAACGCGCTTGTACACAAGCTGCACTCGGTAGAAACGCTGGGGTGCGCATCTGTTATATGCACCGACAAGACGGGCACTATTACAGAAAACAAAATGACCGTAACGCGCATATCCACCGCCGACTGCGAATTTAACGTTACCGGCAGCGGCGCGCAGTGCGATGGGCAGATACTTTCGGACGGTGTGGCAGATCCGCCTGTTGCGGCTCTTCGCGAGCTGCTCATATGCGCGGTGTTGTGCAGTGATGCTGACATTACTCGCACGGTGACGAAAAAGGGCGTTCACGAATGGCAGACTTACGGCGACCCTACCGAAACTGCCCTGCTTATAGCCGCCGCGAAAGGCTCTGTTACTGCTGACAGGCTGGGGGCTGAGAGGCTCTCGGAAGTGCCGTTTGAGAGCGAGAGCAGGAAGATGTCGGTAACAGTGAAAATAGGCGGTAAGGTGATAACATACACCAAAGGAGCGGCTGATGTTATACTTGATATGTGCGGATATGTGCAGCGCGAAAAAGAGATAAGCCCTCTTGACGGCGGCACGAAAAGGGCGCTTATGGGCAGGTGCGACGGCATGGCTGCAAAGGCTTTGAGGGTTTTGGCGTTTTGCGAAGAGACCGACGGTAAAACGGTATTTTTAGGCTTTGCAGGAATGATAGATCCTCCTAAAAAAGAGGCGAAAAACGCTGTGAAGCTGTGCTCAAAAGCGCACATAAAAACGGTTATGATAACGGGCGACCACGCGCTGACGGCGGTTGAGATAGCAAAGCAGGCAGGGATATTCCACAGCGGTGATATTGCGCTTACCGGCGCAGAGCTTGCGGCTATGACAGACGATGCACTTGCGGAAATTATAGAAAAAGTAACAGTATTCGCGCGCGTTAGCCCTGCCGACAAGCTGCGTATAGTCAGGGCGTTCAAGGCGAAAGGGCACGTTGTTGCTATGACGGGCGACGGCGTGAACGATGCACCTGCTGTAAAAGAGGCTGACATAGGCGTATCTATGGGCATAACGGGCACTGACGTTACGCGCTCGGCGGCTGATGTGGTGTTGCTTGACGACAACTTTGCTACCCTTGTGGGAGCGGTAGAGCAGGGGCGCACGATTTACGCAAACATACGCAAATTTGTCAGGTATCTTATCTCCTGCAACATAGGCGAGGTGGTGACGATGCTTTTCGGCATACTTATGGGGCTGCCGGTGGTACTGTTGCCAACGCAGATACTGCTTGTGAACTTAGTGACTGACAGCCTGCCTGCGGTGGCGCTGGGGCTTGAGCCGACAGAAGAGAGCGTTATGAAGAAAAAGCCGCGCAGGCGTGATGAGAGCTTTTTCTCGGGAGGACTTATGTCGCGCATTATTTTCCGCGGACTGCTTATAGGGCTTAGCACGCTGGCTTGCTTTGTAACGGTTATGCGGCTGACGGGCAGCGAACAGGCGGCGAGAACGGGCGCGCTTTTCACGCTGGTGGCTTCGCAGCTGCTGCACGTTTTTGAATGTAAGAGCGAGGAAAAAACGCTTTTCAATGTGCCGCTGTTTGACAACATCTTCATGCTGGCGGCGGTGGCACTCTCGCTTATTGTGATACTGGCGGCTGTGTATCTGCCGTTTTTGCAGGGGGTATTCTCTACCGTGGCGCTGAGCCCTTTGTGTATGGCTATAGCGGCTGCATACTCGTTTGCGGTGCCGCTGCTGTCGGCTGTGGTATCTTCTAAAACGAAAATCTAGCTAAATTTTGAACAAAAAATTATCCTTGAATGTGAATAAATTGTAAACAATGCCGAAAGCCGTTGCAATCTATGTGGAAATGTTATATAATTAAGTCGTGCAGTTTAATTTTAATTAGGCATTTTTAATAAAGCAAGTAATTAACGGCTGCATAATCCACAAGACGGGAGATCATTAAGTTGAAAAATTACACAAGGTCAAATATCAAGAATATCGCGCTGGCAGGTCACGCAGGCTCGGGCAAAACATCGCTGGCTGAGGCACTGCTTTACAGATGCGGCGCGACCGACAGGCTTGGCAAAGTGGCTGACGGCAACACCGTTTCGGACTATACCGCGGACGAGATAAAGAGAAAATGCTCGGTCTACACATCGCTTCTGAGCTTTGAGACCGCAGGCGCAAAACTGGGTCTTGAAGAATATAAAATAAATATGCTTGACACACCGGGACTTTTTGACTATGCAAGCGGCATGACAGAGGGCATTGCGGCAAGCGACTGCACGATAATAACGGTTTCGGGCAGGTCGGGCGTTAAGGTAGGCACGCACAAGGCTTATGAATGTGCCGAGGCTCTTGGCAAGCCGAAGATGTTTGTTGTTACAAAGCTCGATGACGACAACGCAAACTTCAATAATGTGCTCACGCAGTTAAAATCGGAATTCGGCCCTACCGTGTGCCCTGTTGTAGTGCCCGTTATTGCTGACAGAAAGATAGTTTCATATGTAAATCTTATAGAAATGAAAGCGTACAAGTACGACGGCAAGGGAACGGCAGTTGAGACCAATATGCCGACTGCCGAGATAGCCGCTAATATGGAATACCGTATTGACGGACTTGTTGCGGCGGTATCGGAGGCTGTTGCAGAGACGGACGAGGAGCTTTTGGAGAAGTTCATACTCGGTGAGCCGTTTACGCAGAAGGAGCTTATTGACGGCATACACAAGGGAATGAAGTCGGGCGTTATAACGCCTGTTACCTGCGTATCTGCGGCGACTATGGAAGGCGTTGATATGCTTCTTAAAGAGCTTACGCTGCTTGTGCCGAATCAGAGCGATGATGATACTGTAGAAGCTATTGCAAATGATGATATAGTAGAGGTAAAGTGCAATGCATCTCAGCCGCTGTGCGCGTTTGTGTTCAAGACGGTTGCAGACCCGTTTGTGGGTAAGATGTCATTCATAAAGGTGCTCAGCGGAAAGATGACCGCAGGTATGGATATTGTGAACGCTACGACGGGAAGCACAGAAAAGGTCGGCAAGCTGATGACTCTTGTAGGCAAAAAGCAGATAGATGTGAGCGAGGCGGTATCGGGCGATATTGTTGTTGCGGCGAAGATGAACGTAAACACCAACGACACTATCTGCGCGCCCGAAAAGGTGGTCGCTCTTGAAAAGGTTGAGTTCCCGAAGCCTTGCTACAACATGGCTGTTAAAGCCAAAAAGCAGGGCGATGAAGCTAAGATAGCCTCTGCTATGGCGAGACTGCTTGAAGAGGATATGACCATAACATACACGCTTGACAATGCCACGAATGAGATGATACTCAGCACGCTGGGTGGATTGCACCTTGACAGCATTGCAGGCAGGCTGAAAGACACATTCGGCGTTGAGGTGGTAACTGCCGTGCCGAAGATCTCATACCGTGAGACGATACGCAAGAAAGTCAAAGTTCAGGGCAGGCACAAAAAGCAGTCGGGCGGTCACGGTCAGTATGGCGATGTATGGATAGAATTTGAGCCGTGTGTATCTGACGACCTTGTGTTTGAAGAAAGGATATTCGGCGGCGCGGTACCGAAAAACTACTTCCCTGCCGTTGAAAAGGGCTTGCAGGAATGCGTGAAGAAAGGTCTGCTGGCAGGCTTCCCCGTTGTGGGTCTGAAAGCTATTCTGGTAGACGGTTCGTACCACCCTGTTGACTCCTCTGAAATGGCGTTCAAGATAGCTGCATCGCTCGCATTCAAAGAGGGCATACCGCAGGCAGACCCGGTGCTTTTAGAGCCGATAGGCGCGCTGAACGTATGCGTACCTGATGAGAACACCGGAGATATGATGGGCGAGCTCAACAAGCGCCGCGGCAGGGTGCTTGGCATGAACCCTGCGGAAAAGAAGGGTCTTACAGAGATAGTTGCGGAAGTGCCCATGAGCGAGATGACTGACTTTGTTCTGCTGCTTAGGCAGATGACGCAGGGCAGGGGATACTTCACGTTTGAGAAACTGCGCTACGAGCAGCTGCCCTCGCACCTTGTGGCAGGGGTAATAGCCAGATACGCTGCGGAAAACAACGCGTAAAATGTATTAAAAGAGCCTCCTATTAGAGGCTAGAAGTGAGAAGTTAGATGTTAGAAACGGCTTTGCGACTTTTGCGTGAAGCCGTTCTTTCTGCGGTTCGGATAGAAGCAAGAGGCAAGAAATTGTAAGGCGGCGTTTGCGCATTGTTTTAATAGTGTGTTTATTATTTGCGCTTACGCGCGGCGCAGGAGCGCGTTCAACGCTCCACTTTAATTCGGCTATCTTCTCATTTTGAGTGAGCTAACACGTTCGCGCAACTCTAATCGAGGGGGAAACCATAGGGATTATAGGGGGTAAATCTGTCAGGAAGGGCGCGCGCTTTACCCCCTACCCTAAGGTTTCCCCCTCGAGCTTCCTCTTCCTTATCCACACCCTCAACCACGCGCTGAGCCTTGGTGAAAATTCGAGACCTCTTCACTCGGAACTTTGTACCTTTGTGAAGGAGGCTAAATAGCGAAATACGCATAGGCTTTGTTTGTAAGGAAAAAGAGGTCAGTAGTGCGGGAATTAGATTTGAAACGTACTGCGGACAATTTGCAGTACAGACAAGCCCCAACTTCTTGCCTCTTGCTTCTATCTGAACTGCGGAAATGGCAAGCACGCGCAAATGCCGCAAAACCGTTTCTAACCTCTAATCTCTCACTTCTAACCTCTAGCAGTGCAAAAAATAACCTCCTGCGGTTTATGCCGCAAGAGGCTCGTTTTGTATTGTATCGTATGATTTGTTATTTCGTATGATTTTTCCCGTAAAGTATCATCAGGCCCTCAAGCAAAAGGTCGTCGTTTATTATGATATCTCTGCGGCAGAACGGCACTATGGTAGATGCAAGTCCGCCCGTTGCTATTACGGTTATCGGCTGCCCCATTTCCTGCTCTATCCTGTCGGCGATGCCGTCAAGGCTGGCGGCTGTTGAATAGAAAATGCCGCTCGTCATGCACTCGACCGTGTTGCCGCCTATCAGCTTTTTGGGGGCTTCAAGGCTTATCTTCGGCAGCTGCGATGTGCTGTTTGTCAGCGAGTTCAGTGAAACATTTACGCCGGGCATTATCATTCCGCCTATGTAGGTGTTGCTTTCGTTGATAACAGCCGCGGTAGTTGCAGTGCCTAAGTCAAATATCACCATCGGCGCTTTGTACTTTGCAATAGCTGCCACCGCGCCTACAACGAGGTCGCTGCCCAGCTGCTTGGGGTTTTCCATTTGTATGACAAGACCCGTTTTTATCCCGGGGCCGACCACGAGCATATTTTTGCCGGTAAGCTTTGCGACCGCC
>CANRPG010000079.1 GCA_947632425.1 uncultured Clostridia bacterium
ATTTTGCTTGTCGATTTGCTCTCGCCTGTGCCCTGCGGAAACCTGCACTGTCGTAACGCTACCCGAAGCTAGCGCGTCTGCCTATTCCGCCACACCTGCATATAAAAATATTAAATTTTATTTTGCTTGTCAATTTGCTCTCGCCGATGCCTTGCGGAAATCCGCACTGTCGTAACGCTACCCGAAGCTAGCGCGTCTGCCTATTCCGCCACACCTGCATATGAAAATATTAAATTTTATTTTGCTGTTTGATTTGCTCTTGCCTGTGCCCTGCGGAAATCTGCACTGTCGTAACGCTGCCCGAAGCAGCGTCTGCCCGCCGAACTCGTTTCGGCTGTTCCGCACACACCTGCATATAAAAATATTAAATTTTATTTTGCTGTTTGATTTGCTCTTGCCTGTGCCTTGCGGAAATCTGCACTGTCGTAACGCTACCCGAAGCAGCGTCTGCCCGCCGAACTCGTTTCGGCTGTTCCGCACACACCTGCGTATAAAAATATTAATTTGAATTTGCTCTCTGATTTACTCTCGCTGATGCCCTGCGGAAATTCGCACTGTCGTAACGCTACCCGAAGCAGCGTCTGCCCGCCGAACTTGTTCGGCTGTTCCGCACACACCTGCGTATGAAAATATTAAATTTTATTTTGCTTATCAATTCACGTTTTCCTGAGCGGTCTGCCGTTACCGCCAGATCACCGTCTTGAAAGCTCGACCTGTTTAGTATACCACACCAAATTATCTTTGTCAAGCCCTAAAATCAAAAATTTCAAACTATTTTTCATACCAATTGTCAGCTTCTGCTTTCAATATTTTTTTAGGCTTCAATTCTTTGTTTTTGTCCAAAATAAGCTGAAACAGCGGGTATAGATCAGAATCTGCAAATTCCATGTTTCCATGAAGTGTCTGCCCGAATATTTTGACCTTTTCTTTCGGGGTCTCGATCAGCAAATACGCACACTGATAAATAAAAACATTCGGTTCTCCTCCTACTAAGGATCTTACGTCGCTTATCTCATATTTGCGCTTTCCGAGCTCTATGACAACAAGTTCGCCGTCTTCCCAGAAATATCCCTTATACTCAAACAAATGCAGTTTTGCGACGATGAGATAGTAAGCTGATAAAAGTCCGCCCATGGCTAATGCACACGCCAGATAAAAAACAATATCGCTGTCCGTATGTTGGGAAATAAAAAACTGAATCAGCACCGCAACAAACAAAAGCGGAAAAGCACATATCCACTTCAGATAATAATGCTGCGTCTGAAATTCTTTCCCGGGCATGAATTTTCTCCTTACTCACCGAACAAATGATATTATAACACACTTTTTTCCGCTTGTCAAGTGTTTTGCAAAATTAGCTCTTGATTTTTTTGTACGGATATGTTATAATACTTTAGTCAGCCGTTTTCAGGCGTGCCCCCTTAGTTAAATGGATATAATAAACCCCTCCTAAGGGTTAGTTGTGAGTTCGATTCTCGCAGGGGGTGCCAGCCGAATAAATTCGGCTCAAAGAATTACTTTGCTGACAGTTACACACATTTCACTCCATACACAAATACAAACCGACCGCTTATAAAAACGGTCGGTATTTTTTTACTTTGTGCTGAATGACACCTTTCCTGATTTAGCTATCTCGCTATAATTTTCGTCAAGAATTCTGAATTCAATTTCAACATTATCTATACTGGTTATACCGTTTTCTTCAAGCGAAGAGCTCAACAAAGTAATATCATCAAACGACTTTTTACCGGCGTACACGCTTGCAGACATTATGCCGTCTATAGTATAGCCGTTTACTGAAATACTGTCGCACTGTATAATGATATTCTTATCAGATGTATTTTCGATATACAAAAGCACTGCCTGTCCCCAGAAAGAGTCCTCGTCAACATAGCGACCCACTATCTTTATACCGTCTTTATTATAAAGCTCAGCGCCGTCTGTATCGGCAGATGTATCCATACTGTCAAAAGAAGATGTTTTCAGGGTAATGCAGTCCGATCTGTCAACAACATCATAAGTATCAGGGTCTGATGTATGAAGATAAAGTTCTATCTTTCCGATATCTTCTATACCTGCGGCTTCAAGCCCCGAAGATAAAAGCTCAATACTGTCGTTGGTCTTATTGCCTGCTGTAACAGAGATTGATGTAAGGTCACTTATCATAAAATCATTTACAATTACTGCATCGGCATATATTGAAATATCCTTATCCGAAAGACTTTCAGCTTCAACTTTAATTTCCCATCCCCAGATATCGTCATATTCAAGCCTTTTGGCTTTAAGTCTGACATCTTTTGTTTCCCAGATCACCTGCTCGTCTAAAGTGATCTGCTCTTTCACAGTGTCCTTTTCTTCGGAAGAAGCCTGATCTTTTTCATCACTTACAGAAGAAACAACAGAGCTGTCAACAACGATATCTTTCATACTGCTGCTGTCCTTGTCGCCCTTCCCTCCCGTGCCGGCAACTGCGCCTATAATGACCAGTCCGCCGACAACGCCGAGGGCTATTTTTGTACCTTTTTTCATTGGAATACCTCGCTTTTTATTTACTGTAATTCTATTTTAGCGGATTTTCCGCTAAAAGTCAAGAGGTAACGCTCAAAAATATTATAATAAACAAAAAGCCATAATAATATTTGTGTATTCTTTATAATCGGAGAAATGCCCATGTACAAACGGATAAGAAGTCTGCGCGAGGACGCGGACATGACTCAGGCGCAGATAGCCAAAATTTTGAATTGCAGTCAGCGCGTATACAGCAACTACGAGCGCGGCGACCTTGACATACCGACCGAGATACTGATAGGTCTTGCCAGATTGCACGGAGTTACGACCGACTACATTCTCGAGCTTTCTGACGAAAAACAGCCAAACAAAAAGTGACCCGAGCCTTTGCGGTTCGGGTCGGTTTGTTATTCAAGCGTTATATCAAGAAGCCCTGCGGCATCGCCTGTAGATATAGTGATAGTATCACAGTTTTCGGCGTTTTTCGGTATATCTAAAGTATATTTTACAAAGTCCTCCTCGCTGTCGGTAGAGGTAACTCTCACTGTAGCTTTCTCGCCGCCTAAATCTACCGTAAGATCGCACGGATTTACTGATGCCATGGCAGACAGCGTTATTTTGCTCCTGCCGCGAAGGTCAATACCGCCATATGTCGCGCTGCCGCCCCAGCCGACCACCTTTATATAATGTCTGCACAGCTTTTTGGAGTAGCAAATGCGCATTTTATCGCTGCTTTCAAAGCTTTGAGCCTCAAAAGTGCTGCCCCTTTTGCCGAGCGGTTCGCCGACGATATCAAGGCTTGCCTGCGCTCTCACATCATCGCCTGCCGATGCTGCGAAGAAGTTATAAATGCCGCTCTCGACTATCATTTTGCCGCTGCGCAAATTATATATTTCAAGCGCGTGGTCGGGAACAGTTATCTCCGCCGTCGTGCTCTCCCCTGCCCTGACGAACACCCTTGCAAAGCCGCAGAGCTTTTTGTCGGGGCGTTTTGCCTGCGAGGTCGGCACGCTGTAATATATCTGCACTACCTCTGTGCCGTCGCGCTCGGAGGTATTTTTTATATCTATACTAGCCTTAACACAGCCGCTCTGCCGCTCTAAAGTCAGCCTGCCGTACTCAAACGACGAATACGACAGTCCGTGCCCAAATGCATACAGCGGCTTGCCTTTGAAGTACATATATGTAACCTCGTTTTTCTCAATGTCGTAGTCTTTGATGTCGTGAAGGTCGTTATCGCTTGCGTACCAAGTAAGCGGCAGTTTGGCAGATGGGTTGTTCTTTCCGCTGAGGGTACGTGCCACCGCCGTGCCGAGGTGTGCCCCCGCGTGAGATGTATACAAAATTGCAGGCAGCTTTTCGTTCTCTTCGACTATCGCAAAATGATAGCTGGAGACCACTGTCATAACGGTCGCAGGGTTGTTCTCACAGAGAGTTACCGCCATTTTTGGCTGAATATTCAGCGCGAGAGTTTTTCTGTCGTAACATTCTTTCGCAACTTGCAAGGGGTGATTGCCCACGCAGTAAACCACAAGGTCGTTTTCTTTTGCCAATACTTTTGCTCTGTTTTCGCCCGAAGAAACCGTTTCTATAGTAAACATAACGTCGTCGCGCTCACATTTTACGGGCGATGCGCTTATGCTGCCGTCATCACTGCACCTTAGCCGCCTATGGAAAAGAAATTCTTCTATAACTGTCTTATCGCTTTCGGGAACAGCGAAGAAATTGAATGTCTCCTGCGTGAACCACGCGTATATTTGCCTGTCATGCAGCTTTATACTGCCGTCGCCCTCAAGCCTGAGGTACTTTTTATACTTGACCGAGAAGAAGCAGTTCCAGTTTTCGCCCCATTTTTGCAGCTCGAACATCTCGCTTTCGCCAACTTTTTCAGCACTTGCTGCAACATTGCCGTTTTCATCTACCGAAAAATACTTGCCGTTTTGCGCCTTTATGGCGACAATATTCCACAAGCTGTCGTGCGTGATCACACTTTCGGGGTACTCCTCCCTAATGCCTTGAAGCACCGACTTATCGCCCGATGAAATGCCTGTATACCAGTCCATAGGGTTCTCGTCAGCCATTGCACCAACGACCGCTATCTTCTTCGGCGCGGCTTTGATCGGTAAAATACCGTTATTTTTCAGCAGGCACACCTGCTCCAGCGCAGCACGCAGATCAACATTTTTATACTCCTCGCAGTCAACTATTTCCTTGGAAATACTATCGAACGGGCAGTCATTGTCAAGCTGACCCAGCTTTATACGCGCAAAAATTACGTTTTCCAGAGCTTTGTCAATATCCTGCTCGGTGATCTTATTTTCTTTAAGGGCTCTCAGCGCCGCATTTTTTACAATGGTTTCGTCGTCTGTCATGGTGTCGCAGCCTGCTTTGAGCGAGAGCGCAAAAGTCTCGCTGTGGCTGTCGGTGTAGTGGTGAGAGGTATATATCTGCGAAAAGCCGCCGCCGTCGGTCACAACGAACCACAGACCCCAGTCGTCTTTCAGCACGTTTTGCAGGTCGGTATTGCACACCGAGGGCACGCCGTTCACCTTATTATAAGAAGCCATAACACTGCGCGCGCCGCCATTTTTCACGGCATTTCTGAAAGGAGCATAGTAATACTCATGCTTTTGGCGCAGCGTGCAGCAGGAATCATCGCTGCCCCTGTCCTGCTCGTTATTGTTGGCGCAAAAGTGCTTCAGTGTGGGTATGGTCTTAAAATATGTGCCGTTATCGCCAGCCATGCCCGTGGTATAGGCCTTAGCAAGCTCACCTGCCAAAAACACGTCCTCGCCGTATGCTTCCTCTACCCTGCCCCACCGAGGGTCGCGAACGGGGTCAATTGTGGGCCCCCACAGGCAGAGGCAGGACTTTTTATCATCATTATAATAGGCGCGAGCCTCATTTGCGGCTATCTCGCCAAGCTGCTGCATAAGGTCGGTATCAAAGGTAGATGCCAGTCCCACAGGCTGCGGAAACACGGTAGAGATCTCGTCTTTCTCTCTGCCGACAAAGCCGCGCGCGACTTCCGTACCTATATGAAAATCACTAAGCCCAAGCCTTTTTACTTCATTATGATGAGTAGTAAGCAGACCGAGCTTTTCTTCAAGCGTCATCTGCTTTACGATTTCTCTTGCCCTCTGCCAAAACTTTTCGTCAACAATATTCGACATAAACTATCACTCCGTTCAATTTGATCTTATACTATTTATATAAGTATAACATATAAGCGGCGGTATTTCAAGAAGTTTTGAAAATACCTGAAAATTTATTTTTTGTACCCAAAATACATCGAAAAATCGCATAACTCTACTGACAGTTTACAGTAGAATAGTTTTCTCTACCGGTGGAGAATGTAAAGTTTTACCGCCTTTAGGTAGTGTAGATTGACTTGTCGGCGCACATCGGGATATAATATATTTAAAGGAAACGGCAAAACCTATACACCAAAGGAGATGAACGATAATGAGCTTTGTAATTATGACAGACACATCGTCAAACATACCGTCGTCGAAGGCCAAGCAGCTGGATATAAAGATCATTCCGTTTTACTACTATATAGACGGCAAGGAATACACCAGCGACGGCAAGAAATTTGACGCCGATGAATACTACAAAAAACTGGGCGACGGCATGGACGTCAAGACCTCGCAGATAACGCCGCAGCGGTTTGAAAGCGCATTTGAAGAAATATTGAAAGACGGCAGCGACATTATTTTTATAAGTATGTCGTCGGGCATAAGCAGCTCGTGCGGCAGTGCAAAAATTGCCGCGAAAAAGCTGACAGAGAAGTACCCCGAAAGGCGCATAAAAGTTATTGACTCACTCGGTGCATCGTTCGGCGAGGGCATTCTTGCCATGGAGGCGGCGCGCATGAAGGCTGAGGGCATGAACTTTGATGAAGTGTGCGACGAGCTTTTAGATATGCGCTCGCGGCTGTATCAGGTGTTCACGGTAGACGATCTGATGTTTCTGAAGCGCGGCGGCAGGCTGTCATCTATTGCGGCAGGCATCGGCACGATACTGAACATAAAGCCCATTCTGAAAGGCAACCGCGACGGTAAAATTGTTGCGTTCTCAAAAGCGCGCGGCAGAAAACGCTCGATAGAGGCGCTTGCGGAAAAGTACAGCGAACTGGTCGAAAAGCAGTCGGCGCAGACTATTTATATAGCACACTGCGGCTGCAAGCAAGATGCACATTTTCTGGCAAAACTGATAAACAAAATAAAGCCGCCGAAGAAGATAGCGGTCGCTGACTATGAGCCTGTGACGGGTTCATACGTCGGCCCGGGCGCGCTTGCGCTGTTCTTTCTGTCACATTATGGCGCATGCAACGAATGAAAGGCAGGGTGATAAGCATGACAAGAACTAAACTTTGCGACAGGCAGCTGCCAAGCTACACGCTCGGCGAGGAGATACTGAACACTGCCTCGCATGCGGTGGGCGCACTGCTGGGCGTTGCGGCGCTGGTCGTCTGCGTAGTCTACTCCGCCACCAAACACGATGTGTGGGCGGTCGTCAGCTCCGCAATTTACGGCGCATCGCTCGTGGCGCTCTACTCGATGTCGGCGGTCTACCACGGCTTGCGCCCCTGCACCGCTAAAAAGGTGATGCAGGTCATCGACCACTGCACGATCTATTTTCTCATCGCTGGCACCTACACGCCTATCCTGCTGTGCTCCGTGCGTGATATTTCGCCCGTTACCTGCTGGGTGATCTTCGGCGTGGTGTGGGGCGTTTCTATGGTCGCGACCGTGTTCACCGCGATCGATCTGAAAAAGTACTCCAAACTTTCGATGATATGCTATATCGGGCTCGGCTGGTGCATAATAGTCGCCTCCAAGACCGCGTATCAGGCAATAGGCAAAGAGGGGTTCGCGTACCTGCTCATCGGCGGCGTGCTTTATACCGTCGGCGCGATACTCTATGGCAAAGGCAAGAAGCACCGCTATGTGCATACTATTTTTCATATGTTTGTGGTATCGGGCAGTATTTTCCACTTCCTGTGTATTTTCACAAGCGTGCTGTAAATAATTTCGGCTCTGATATTCCGGAGCCGTTTTTTATACTATTTATAATGTAGTTTGACACGGTGTGTTTTGCTTACTATGATGCACCTCATACTGCAAGATCTCAGCTCTGATTTTCAGGGCTGTTTTTTATACTATTTATAATGTATGATTTTTGAGCTGAACTCCGAGCCGCCGAAAAAAATTTGTACTACCTGTTCTCCCCTGCCCTGTGATTTTATATAGTGTATACCTTATGCCCTTATCAGAGAGGTGATTTTCCTCTCAGATAAGGGCATTTTTGTTTGTATTTGCTTGGAATTGTACCGCTTTTTATGAAATATTTTTCAGATTTTTTTGCATGAAAATGGGGCGATTTTATGGTTTTTCGGGGTTTGTCGTGCAAATTTTGTTCGATTATTCGAGACTTTTTGCGGCATGTTCCTACAAATACGATTATACCAAGCAAAAGGGTAAAAATCGCAGAAAAAAACAGAAAGAGTACGCAAAAGTCAGGAAACAAAGAAAAGTGAGTGAATGTACATATGAGCGAAGATGTTGTA
>CANRPG010000080.1 GCA_947632425.1 uncultured Clostridia bacterium
GCCTATAACGTTTGGTATAAGCTCGGGGTGCTTTGAGTGTATAAGGCTCACAAGGTCGCCGCCGTCATCTATTATAATATTAGGCGCGGCAGAAATAACGCAGTCAATGTGCCTGTTGTATTCCTCATCAGTCGCGCCGTGCCACGCAAAAACGTTCAGCCCGTCATGCACCAGCGCAGCCGCAACATCGTCTTGTGTCGAAAGCGGATTAGACCCCGTAACATACATCTGCGCGCCGCCTGCTTTAAGCACCTTGCAAAGGTAGGCAGTCTTTGCCTCCAGATGCACCGACAGCGCTATTTTCAGCCCCTTGAACGGCTGCTCCTTTTCAAATCGCTCCTCCAGCATTCTAAGCAGCGGCATATTGCCTTTTACCCAGTCTATCTTGCGCTTGCCGCTTTCCCAGATGTCGGTGTTGCGTATCTCACTTTGTGGCATATCTGTTTCCTCCCGTGAAAATTTTCTGTCTTAAATATTGTAACACATTTTTTCTTAATATGCAATATCTTAAAATGAGTTTAAGATTATCTTAATTACCTTGAAAATCGGAAAAAGTGATGTTATAATATATATTGTCAAAAAACTTCGTCGCAAGGGGAAAGTAAAATGAAAGAGCGCATAATGAATATTGCTAATATTTTGGGCGCATTTGTATTTGTGATAATAGCGGCAGTGTTTTATTTTATGCCAAACAAATATTACGGCGCAGGCATAAAAGTTATGGGCTTTGCAGCAACCGTTTCGGTGATAGCATTGCTCTGCTTTATTTTAAAAAACAAAGACAAACTGCCAAAGCTTCCGCGTGTTACCCTGCGCAGAGTGTATATAGTCACAGCCGCCGCGCTGTTTGTTTTGCAGCTTGTCTATGTTCTTTCGGTAAACTATGCTCCCGTCAGCGACGGCAAATACCTTGACATCATCTGCCGCAACATCGCAGACGGCAGAAGCACGTATTTTTCGCTCGATGCCTACCACACCCACTACCTTGAAAGATATTCAAACCAGTGGGGACTGTTTTTGCTGCAAACGCTTTTGTATAAGACTGTCAGAGCGGTGTTTGGCTATATCCCGAAACTTACCGCACCCCTCGCCGCCATGGCGTGTATGCAGCTTTCGTTTTTTCTTGCGTATAAGATTTGTGATATGCTTTTCAAACGCCGCTTACATAAAATTATCGCTCTGCTTGCAGTAATGCTCAGCCCCGTGCTTTTTGCGTATTCCTGTATATTCTACAGCGATGTCGCTTCAATGCCGTTCGTTCTTGCGGCGGTGTACTTTGGCATTTGTGCCGCAGAAAGCATAGGCAGAAAACGCTTCCTGCTCTTTTCAGCCCTGACCGCAATAGCAGTCGGCATAGGCTTCTGCATAAAAGGGAGCGTTGCAGTTGCAGGCGTCGCGCTGGTAATATATCTGTTTTTCAAAGTAAACATTAAACGCTCACTTTGCTTTACAGCCGCCGCAGTTTTGGGTCTTGCAGGCATAGTTTTTGCCGAGCGGCAGATAATGTACTCTGCCGATATAGTCACCTGCGAGGGCATAGAAAGTTACGGCTTTCCGATGTCGCACTGGGTGATGATGGGTCTTAACGGCAGGGGAGGATACAACGATGACAGCTTTATGTTCACCTACTCTCAGCCCGACAAACAAACACGAGATGCAGCCTGCCGAGAAAAGATCAGCGCCACACTAAGCGATATGGGTATATCAGGCATGGCAAAACATATCGTAGATAAACTGAACTATACATGGTCTGGCGGCGTTTACCAGCTCACTTGGCAGCTCAGCAATACCCCCGATAGCCCTGCCAAACGCTTCTTCGGCGGCTCTGCTGCGTTTTTGTGGATCGCTTTCACAGTGCAGGATATTCTCATCTTGCTGATGACCGTATCTTTCTTGCTCTCCATGCTGCATTGCCGCACCGATGATCTGTATCTCCTGCGGCTGACGGCGCTTGGTCTTGTGCTTTTTCTGCTGCTGTGGGAAACTCGCTCGCGCTATATGATAAATATGCTGCCGCTGTTTGCCCTAATAGCCTGCGACGGTCTGTTCAGCCTTCCGCAAATATACAAAAAGGCGCAAAAAAGTCCTGCTCCATAAGTGAAGCAGGACTAATTTTATCACTGATTGAAATACTTTGCAACAACGCTTTCGGCAGGCTTTCCGAAAATATCATAACCCCAGTCAACAGCCGCTTTCTTCAAAGCATACGGCGTTGCCGACCAGCACCATATAACGTGACCTGCCACCCACGGGAACTTCTTCGTCGTGAAGAACATCGTTTCGTACCATCTTTCCTGTTCTTTCAGGTTGGCAGGGCTTCTCATGCTCCAGTTGCTGGGCTGCATAGATGCTCCCGACATCGACATGCAGCCGACCTCCGAGAAGAAGAACGGCAGGTCATATTTCTGAGAAATGCCCTCCAGCCTCTTCATCTGCTTATCCCATTCGTCTATCGGGTAGTAGCCGCTTGAAGATATGGCGTCCAGCTCGTCCCACCATGTAACATGATCCTCCAGATACATCTCCGCATTGTAGGTAAGTATGCCGTTGTAAGCTCTTCTTATCTTGCGGATAAGTGCCCTCCATTCGTCCTCGCGGTGTTCGGTCATTACCATTTCGCAGCCGCATACGAACAGGTCAACACCCTCTGACTTTGCCATTTCTGCATAGTGCAGCTGAAAGTCTGTGTATGACTCAAACCATTTTTTCCAAGTCGGCATATTCGGAACATCTTCCTCAAAGAAGTTTATGTAAGCCCTCCAGGTGCCGTCTTTGCAGTTGCAAGTAGGTTTAAGACCAACGTTAAATCCCAGCTTCTTCGCGTATCTTATAATAGCGATGAGCTCACTGTCGCTCATGGTAGCCTCTGTATCGTATCTTATTATCTCCGAGTGCGCATCGCTTTGAAGTCCGCATGGTACCAGCATTATAAAATTAGCAGGCGTGCGTTCTTTAATAGCTTCAAGGCTCTTGAAGGCATCTTTCTTGCTTAGAACGCCTCTGTTTGCAAACGGTGCAAAAGTTATGCCCTTGATATTACTTAGCTCCATTTAACTATCCTCCAGTCGAAAAAACGGTTGTATGTTTTCTGTCAAATACATTATACATAATTGTACACAATAATTATATCACTTATAAAAATACAATAATATAAATAATATATCATAAAATATAAAATTACTATCCAATTTTCCTGTGATAACGTATTCATTTGTGATATTTTGAATTTGCTCCTATAGAAAACGCCCTGTAAACCTGCTCTGCCAGCATAACTCTCGCCAGCTGATGCGGAAAAGTCATTCGCGACATTGAAAGCCTAAGGTCACATTCCTTTTTAAAATCTTCGTCAATACCGAACGACGACCCCACAAAAAAGTTCACCGTCGATTTTCCGTTCACCGCAAACTGTTTCAGTTTGTCAGAAAGCTGCACGCTTGAAAGCATATCCCCCTCAATGCACAAAGCAATGTTCGCAGCGTTTTTGATTTTCGCAAATTTGCGCATTTCTTCGCTCTCTTTTGCAAGCGCCGCCTTTATTTCCGCCGCAGACGGTTCGTCTTTCAGCCTCACTTCTGAAAGCTCTGTAATGCTTGCCTTTCCGAAAGCCGCCAACCTCTTTATATATTCATCGCACGCATCGCGCCAGTATTTTTCTTTGAGTTTTCCCACGGTAACAATGTTTATCGTCATATTATCATGACCTCTCCGTGCGTTTCAACGGGCGCAGTCATCAGTATGTAGTCGCTGCCGCGCTCCATTCCGTAAAGAGCCTCTGTTACCGTGCGTTCGGCGGTCTGTGGGTCGTTGTTGTGCCTGCTCAGATGCCCCAGTATCAGCCGCGTTGTTCCGCGAGATACCAGCTTTCTCAGCTCCGCGCCGCTGTCACGGTTGTCCAGATGCCCATGGTCAGACATTATCCTCTGCTTCAACGGGTAGGGGTATGAGCCGTTCACAAGCATATTTTTATCGTAATTTGCCTCCAGCAAAACTATGTCACAGCCCATCAGGTTGTCATGTACCGTCTGAGTAACTTCGCCAAGGTCGGTGCATACGCATACCGTCTTTCCGTCGGGCGTGTTTATCCTGTAACCGCAACTCTGGCGCGTGTCATGCGGCGTTGCGAATGATGTCACCTCAAAATCGCCCACGCAAACGCTGCCGTTTATGTCATATAGCCGCGAGCGCGCCGAAATGCACCCCGAAGCCGCCAGATATTCTGCATTCAGCGGCTGCGCGAAAACATTCACAGCGTATTTTGAAGTGAAAGTTTTCAGCCCCTTTATGTGGTCTGAATGTTCGTGTGTTATGAATATCGCCTGTATCGCAGAGGTAGGTATGTCATTGCTTTGCAAAGCTTCCACCAGCCTCTTGCATGATACCCCTGCATCTATCAGTATGCCGCCCCTTCGGCTGCCTATAAAAGTCGCGTTTCCGTCGCTTGAAGAAAACAGCGGATAAACTCTTGCCAAAATATCACCTCAAAATTAAAGGCGACTGCCAAAGCCGCCGCCCAGTTTCGCTTATATTATACACTTATAGCCATGTCGCTGCCCGAGGGCACATAAACTCTCTGAATATCCGCACCTATGGCTCTCAGCTTTTCTTCTATAGCCTCATAGCCTCTCTCAATGTGGTATATGTCAGATATCTCTGTAACGCCGCTTGCCGCAAGACCTGCAATAATCATTGCCGCGCCTGCTCTCAGGTCGGTAGCCTTGACCGGTGCACCCGTCAGCCTGCCGCCGTGAATAACTGCGACTTTTCCGTCAACAGAAATATCTGCGCCCATTCTGCGAAGCTCAGAAACATATCTGAAACGATTGTCAAAAATATCATCGTATACAGTGCTTGTGCCCTCTGCCAGAGTCAGCAGGGTAGACATCTGCGGCTGCATATCGGTCGGGAAGCCCGGGTGCGGCATAGTCCTTATGTTGGTCTTTAGGAAAATTCCGCCGCTGTCAGCCCTTACTCTTACGCTCTCGTCAAATTCTTCGACCGAAACGCCTATGTTTCTCAGTTTCGCGGTTATGCTTTCAAGGTGCTTTGGTATAACGTTTTTGATAAGCACGTTGCCCCTTGTCGCGGCAGAGGCTACCATGTATGTTCCTGCCTCTATCTGGTCGGGTATAACGGGATAAGTAATGCCTTTAAGGTAGTCAACGCCCCTTATTTTTATAACATCGGTACCTGCGCCCCTTATGTCAGCGCCCATAGAGTTCAAAAAGTTTGCAACGTCAACAATGTGCGGCTCTTTCGCGGCATTTTCAATAACGGTGTAGCCCTTTGCCTTTACCGCCGCAAAAATAGCATTTATAGTTCCGCCTACGGTTATAAAATCAAAGTATATCTGATTGCCTATAAGCTCATCAGCCTTTATGTGAACGCTACCGTTCTCCATAATATCAGAAGCTCCCAGCGCCTTGAATGCTTTCAGATGCTGATCTATCGGTCTGTCGCCAAGGTCGCAGCCGCCCGGCAGCGCCACCAAAGCCTCGTGAAATCTTCCCAGAAGCGTTCCGAGGAAATAGCTGGAAGCCCTCATAGAGCGCGCCAGATCATACGGAACACTCGGCACTGAAATATTCTTCGTGTCGATCCTTACCGTATTTTTGTTTATCAGCCTTACATCTGCTCTCATCTGCCTGAAAATTTCAAGGCAAATGGCAATATCGCTGATGTCGGGCACATTTTCTATAATGCAAGGCTCATCGCAAAGTATCGCAGCGGTAACAATAGCTACGGCAGCGTTTTTTGCGCCGCTTATGGTGACTTCACCGTGCAGCGGCTTTCCGCCTCTTATAACGAATTTATCCAAAATTTTTTCCTCCGTTCGTACCTTGAAAAATTCAAGGCTGTTGTCGTCTTTCTTTGTATTTTTATTATCTCTCTGTACAGCCCGATTAAAAGCAAAGCGCGAAATTACCGCTTATTTTTAATACCGACTGCTATTTATATTTACATTAAAATGGTCTTTGCTTAAAAATATCCTGCAAAAATGCCAAAGGCGCACTGAAAAAAGCCGTACACCCACGCACGTATGAATTAAGTTTACCACATTTTGAAAAACAAATCAAGCCTTTTTCTGCATTTTATAAACAAAGTCAAAAAAATTATATAAACCGACAAAAATTGTATCGCTATTTTGTAACATTTTGCAAATAAAAATTTTTCCATGCAAAAATATGAAACAATCAACCTCAATAAAAAGCGGTCTTTATCTTAAAAAATGCTCCATACCTATTGCAAAATATGCAAAATAATGTTATACTATATAATTAGGTTAGTATGGATAAGTGCGGCTTGTAGTATATACCGTATCTGTATTAAGGAGAGATACCCGTGAGGATAATAGGCATAGACCCCGGATATGCGATAATAGGCTTTGGCGTGCTTGAATACCGCGGCGGTATGGACTTTGCCGTTGTAGGCTTTGGCGCGATAACCACCCCTGCCGACAAACCCTTTAACGACAGGCTTAAAATGATATATGACGACATGACGCAGGTGCTGGATACCTACAAACCCGACCAGATGGGCATTGAAAAGCTGTATTTCAATACAAATGAAACTACCGCAATTTCGGTGGCGCAGGCAAGGGGCGTAACTCTGCTGCCTGCCATACAGCGCGGCATACATATAAGCGAGTATACGCCGCTGCAAGTTAAATTATCTATAACAGGCTACGGCAGAGCAGAGAAAAAGCAGGTGCAGGAGATGACAAGGCAGATACTTCACCTATCTGCAGTGCCAAAGCCCGATGACGTTGCCGATGCGCTGGGAATAGCTATCTGCCACGGACATTCGGCGTTTTCGCTCAGCGGCATAATAGAAAACAATGGTCTTAAAAATCATTAAAAATACAAAAATGCGAAAGCGGTGATCTTCTTATGATATATTGTGTAACGGGCAAGCTGATACATACCGAACCCGAACTTGCAGTGATAAGCTGCGGCGGCGTGGGCTTTGCGTGCAGAACATCTCAGAACACGCTTATGAAAATATCTTCAAAAAGCGAGGTAACGCTGTATACTCACCTTGCCGTCAGAGAGCAGACCGAAACTATTGAGCTTTTCGGCTTTGCCACAAAAGAAGAACTAGGCTGGTTCAAACTGCTCATATCCGTTTCTGGCGTGGGCGCAAAGGCTGCAATATCTATACTTTCTGTAATGAAAGAGCGCGATGTTGCAATTGCCATAGCAAGCGGCGACTATAAAGCATTCACCACCGTAAAAGGTCTTGGCAACAAGACTGCCCAAAAGATAGTTTTAGAGCTGCAATCAAAGGTCACCAGCGATACTTCGGGCTTTGCCGTTGCAGACGACTATTCATCTGTGCGCAGTGAGGGCAGCGCCGCTCAGGAGGCAGTGCAGGCTCTCGTAGCGCTTGGTTATTCGCAGTCGGAAGCCGCAACCGCTATAGCAAAACTGGGTAAAGATCTTTCGGTCGAAGATTATATAAAAGGCGCGCTGAGAGCTTTGGCGGCTAAGTAATTTGATAGGACAGGGGAGTACAACGATTGATAGAAAACAGCGAATTTGATTTTGAAAACAGAATAGTTTCTCCCGAACCTATTCGTCAGGATGCCGAGGACGAGATAGAAAGAAGTCTGCGCCCAAAGCTGCTTGATGAATATATCGGTCAGTCAAAGGTAAAGGAGAACATGAAAGTCTATATCGAAGCGGCAAAGAAAAGGGGAGAAGTCCTCGACCATGTGCTGCTTTACGGCCCTCCGGGGCTGGGCAAGACCACTCTGGCAGAGATAATCGCGCACGAAATGGGCGTAAACTGCCGCAAGACCAACGGCTCGGCAATACAAAAGCCGGGCGACCTTGCCGCGCTGCTGACAAATCTGCAAGAAGGCGATGTGCTTTTTATAGATGAGATACACCGCCTGTCAAAAGCCGTTGAGGAGATACTCTACCCGGCTATGGAGGACTACGCGCTGGATATTATAGTAGGCAAAGGCCCTGCCGCAAG
>CANRPG010000081.1 GCA_947632425.1 uncultured Clostridia bacterium
AAAAATGTGTTATTCATTTTTCTGGGGTTATGAAAATTTTTTTGCTTTTCCTATTGACTTTTTATAGCTGGTCTTTCTGATTATATTGTATCATATTGTATGACGATTTGCAACACAAATTCACTTAACAAATGTAAATATTGTATGAACGCCCCCAAATTTATGCCTTCTCCTTCCTCTTCCTCGCGTAAGCCAGCACCTGTTTCAGCGCCGCCTGCTTTTCCACCCCTGCCAGCCGCAGCTTGTGCGCAAGTCTGAGTATATCAGAAAAATTCTCGTCAGGCACAAGACCGTTTTCAATAAGATCCTCCCCCGTAACATAAGGGCGCGCCATATACTCTCTGTATACTTCAAGCCGAGCGGTCAAAAATTCCCTGTTTTCCTGCTCCTCCTGCGGCGAAAGACCGGGTATCTTCCCCTTGCCGTCAGAGAGCGCAAGGAATATCAGATCTTCCTTCGCTTTGCACTCGTCAAACATCTTGTTCGTTTTCTTTATAGAAGAGAGGTGCCGCGCGCAAACGTTCGGCTTCATGTGCTGCCCTACCAGACTGCATACATACGCCGTCAGCGCCTTTTCACCGGTCAGCCTTTTCATAAACTGCCGGGTAAGCGGCACGCCTGCTTCATCATGCCCGTGCGCGTGTACCACCCCGTCTGCCACCTGCATGCAAACAGCCTTGCCCAGATCATGCACCAAAGCCGCCAGCATCAGCCCATATGGATCATTCGCCTCGCTTCGGTATCCGACGGCAGCGTCGAGCACCATCATCGTGTGTACCCAGACGTCTCCCTCTTGGTGATACTTTATATTCTGCGGCACTCCGATAAGCGCCTCAACCTCCGGAAACCATACCCCCAGCGCGCCTATTTCCCTTAGTACCTCAAAAAATACAGAAGGCTTCCTCGCCTGCAAAAGAGCCTTCTTCAGTTCCCCCTCCACGCGCTCTTTTGAAAGTGCGCCAAGGTCAATGCCACGGCAAAGGTCTTTCGTTTCGTCAGCTACCGTAAATTCCAGACGAGCCGCAAACTGCGCCGCCCTCAGTACCCTCAACGGGTCTTGCGCAAACGTCTCATCGCTCACATGCCGAAGTACCCCATTTTTAAGGTCTCCCATACCGCCGAAGTGATCCACCACCTCGCCCGTCAGTACGTTCTGCATCAGCGCGTTTACAGTAAAGTCGCGCCGCCTCGCAGCACTGTATGTACCAACATACGGGTCAACCGCCACTTCAATGTCGCGGTGTCCGCCGCCTATGCACGTCTCCTTCCGCGGCAGAGCAATATCAATGTGCGTGCCCTTCAGCGAGTATATCCCGAAGCTCTCGCCAATTTCTATCCGCTGACCTATCCCGTCCAGTATTTCGCAAAGCTCGCGCGGCTCAATGCCGTGAACTTCCATGTCAATATCCTTGTTTTCTATCCCTAAAAGTCTGTCGCGTACATATCCGCCGACAAAAAATGCAGCGCCCGAACGCTCAGCCACCTGCCGAGCTATCTCAAGCGCCGTTTTATAGTCTCTGTCAAGTTCGCCCAAGTCTTTTCCTCCGTGTTTTATCAGTATCTTAGTATTATTACCGCCGTGTTAAGCCCGTCCTGCCCGAAGAAATTCACATTTCTGGCAGCCTTTCCGCCGGTCTTTTCCGCCGCTTTGTTGGTGTAGTCGTATATCTCGTTTCTTATAATTTCACAAAGTTTTGCATATGTCTTTCCGTCAGCGCATTTGAGCGTAACAGTCTGTGTGCCGCTCGCCACCGCATCTTCAACAGCCTTTTCCATAACAGCCGCAATGTCTTTCTCGCTCTTTATGTATAAGCCTTTCTTTATGTGGTAATTCATCGCCGACGACTGCGCCTTGTATGTGTTCAGTATGCTCAACGGCTTTATCGTGTGGTCGTAAACTATCTCGCTGTCGGTAAGTCCCATGTAGCTGTAGCAGCAAAGATTCTCATCATTCACCACAACATCGTCCCACGTAACGTCAACGTGCGTCCACGCGCCGTCAATGTTTATAAGGTTCCACATATGACCTATCACAGCGCCGTCTCTCTCAATATCGCCGATGACCAGCGTGCACTGTATGCCTGCCTCACTGCAAAGCAGCATCATAGCTTTCGCGTAGCCCTCGCAAACAGCCCTGCCGGTTATCAGGCAGCCGTAAGCCGAAGCCCCGTCAACGCCCGTGTTTAAGTCGTAAACGCAGTTTCTTACTATATAGTCGTGAAAATACAGCACCTTTTCATACTGATCCGCGCACTTTGCGTTAGCATCGGCAACTATCTTCTTAACCGCAGCTTCAACAGCGCTTTTTTCGCTTAAATACTTGTCATGCGCCTTTGAATAATTATCTATCTTCAGCCCCGTAACGTAGCTTCCGCTGTACATATAATGATACGAAAGCGGCGTAACATAGCTCTCTGCCTCCAGCATCGAAATAAACGGCATAAGATCGTCTATTTCACTCGTTTTCAGAATACCGCTGTCTATCGCAATATTTGCCTGTCCTGCCTGAACGCCGTCCATTATCTGCTTTGCGGCTTCCCTCAGCCTGTCCTCTTTCAGCTGCTGCAACAAAAATTCTCTGCTGTCAACACGCGGCAGTATCGGCGCAGGGCTCTGCGTAGTCGCCGAAGTCGAAGTCGTCGTCGCGCCGGGCGTGGTCGTCGGGTCTGTCTTAGGCGCAGTAGTAACAGTGCTCTGCTGCGTCGGCTGAGAATGCGAAGTCGTCTGCCCTGCCTTTGAAGTAGTGCCGTCAGTCTTTTTGCCCGTAGTTTTTGAAGTCGCCGAAGATGTCGTTTTATCGGTCTTTTTTGTAGTAGTTGTCTTGCTCTGCATTGTTTCGCTGTCTGTCTGCGCAGTCGTTTCCTTTGCAGTGCTTTCAGCTTTTTCGGCAGTCGTAACCGCGTATGTAGGCGCCGTCGTCACCGAAGCATCGAACTTTTCAACGTCCTTGCTGTCGTCAACGCTTCCGCAGGACACCAAAATAACGGCGCACGCCAAAAGCGCCGTCGTCAACAAAGTTTTTTTCAGTTTTCTCTTTTGTTCTCTTTTTCCAGACCGCATATCCGCGCACCTCTGATAAGTGTCTCCGCAAACGTTTTGTTTTCTATCTCTATATAATATCATATACCCTTTTGCCCGTCATGTCAACAGGTAAAAGGTTCTTTTTTGATTACAGTTTGATTACAATTATTACAATTTTGCGCGCCTTCATTGCTTTTTATACTTCTCTGTACCTCTGCCCCCCTGCCGTGCTCATCTGTACACCCTGTGTTTTTTGTATGAAAGCCGCGCCCCGAGCATAAAACCCCACCTGCCGGACACGCTCTTTTTAGTACTTCAAAAACTTTTTCGCCGCCGTTTTCGGTATGCCTCGCCTGCGCCGCCTTTTTATACTTCTCTGTACTCTTGTACCCTGCCGCGCTCATCTGTGCACCCCTGTATTTTTTTGTATGAAAGCCGCGCTCCGACCATAAAACCCACCTGCCGGACACACGATTTTTCAATACTTCAGTATCTCACCAAAAAGCAGACCTGTTCACCGCAAGCCTGCTATCCAAAAAATCGTACACTTATCTCTCCGCCGCGAAGAATACGCTCACCGCTCTTTGTATCAACCACCAGACCGCCCTTGCCGTCCAGCGCGACCGCTCTCCCACGGTATGAAACGCCGCCGTCGGTAAACTCTATCTCTTTTCCTATCACGCACGAACGCCTTTCGCAGTACGCCAGTATTTCAGCCGCATTGCCGTCTATATCATCGCACAGCTCAAATACCCTGTCAGCAATAGCCGCCGCCAGCAGGTTTCTGTCCACACCGCCGCCCAGCGAACCTGCCCTTGAGCGAATATCTTCGGGAAAATTCTCCGTCGTAACGTTTATTCCAATGCCTGCAACCACCGCGCCGCCCACAAGCTCCGCCAGAATGCCGCAAATTTTTCTGCCGCTAAGGTATATGTCGTTCACCCACTTTATCTGCGTTTCACAGCCGCAAACCGCGTCAATACTCTGCGAAACAGCCGCCGCCAGAGCCGAAGTTATCAGCGTAAGATCGCTTTCTTTAGGTCGCAGAGCCAGTGTAAAATACAGTCCGCTCCCTTTTGGTGAGTAAAAGCTTTTTCCTTGCCTGCCCCTGCCTGCCGTCTGCATTTCGGCGGCAACAAGATATTCTTTTCTGTCCGTTTTATCACCCTGTAAAATAAGCTTCTTCACAATGTCATTCGTCGAAGTCACCACGTCAAACACGCGCACTTCAACGTTCTGCCGCCGCAAATTCCGCTCAATTTCCGCCTTGTCAAGCCAAACCATTCTACCTTTTTCTCTCCCTTATAAACGGCTCGTTCACCTTTTTGTCCACCAGCAGCGAGTATTTTTCCGGCCTGCGATAACAGTTGCCGTGCACCTCTCTCGCGCGGTACTCCCTCAGCATACCAAGGTCAAGCCGCGCAGTAAAAATGCCCTCGCTCCCGTCCGCCTGTAATATACACATATCGCGCGAACCCACCATCTCGGGCAGATACGCCACACCGTCAAAAACGCTCGAACGCCCGTTGCAGTCGGGCACCGTGTCAGGGTAGTTGCAAGTCGCTATAGCCGCCATGTTTTCATATGCCCTCGCGCGCAGCTGTGCCAGCCTGTTTATCTCCATCGGGCAGGCGTTCGGCACCAAAATAAGCTCCGCGCCTTTCAGCATCAGTATTCTCGCACTTTCGGGGAACTCCCTGTCGTAGCATATCATCGCGCCCACCTGCACTTTGCCTATAGCAGTGTCAAGCTGTGTTACATAAAAATCCTCGCCCCTACCCAGATCTTTTTCAACGCTGAAATCACAAGTGTGTAATTTATTGTACTTTAGTTTCTGCTCCCCGTGCCTGTCAAACAAAACCAGCGTGTTCTTCGGCGCGCCGCCGTCCGCTTCTAAAAATGTAATACCTATCGCCATTTCAAGCTCTTTTGCAAGCCTTCCAAACTCGCTCACAAACTCGCTTTCTATAGATATAGCATCATTTTTCCAATCCGCAAAAGGTCTTTCGTAAATGTCATACCCGTTTGAGTACATCTCCGGGAACAGCGCAATGTCGCAGCCCCGATCTTTCGCCTTTTTGCAGTATTCTTTACCCTTATTCAGGTTAGACTGCAAACTTCCGCACGGCGCTATCTGCAAAAGTCCTATCGTCAATATCTCATTTTTGCCCATAATACGCGTTTTCTCCGTGCTTTCTTAAATAATGTTTATCCAGCAGTTCTTTCTGCATCGGCTGAATATCGGGTGTCAGCCCCATAGCGTGGTAGTTCATGAACGCCGCTTCTTCCAGCACCACCGCGTTGTGCACCGCCTCGTATGCGCTCTTGCCCCAAGTAAACGGCCCGTGACTGTGCACCAGCACCGCAGGGATCTCCAGCGCATTTTTGCCTTCAAACGTTTCCGCAATCACCTTGCCCGTCTCCAGCTCGTATTCGCCGTTTATCTCATCTTTTGTCATTCTGCGCGTGCAGGGTATCTCGCCGTAAAAATAGTCCGCGTGCGTAGTGCCCAGCGGCGCTATCCCCACGCCTGCCTGCGCAAATGAAGTCGCCCAGCGGCTGTGCGTGTGGCATATGCCCTTAACGCCCCTAAAAGCGCGGTAAAGAAAGACGTGCGTGTCTGTGTCGCTCGAAGGGTTGAGCTCCCCCTCAACTTTTTTCCCCGTCGCAATGTCCACACACACCATGTCGTCAGCCGTCAGTTTGTCATACTCCACGCCCGAGGGTTTTATCACCATAATGCCGCTTTGCTCGTCCAGCCCCGAAACATTCCCCCAAGTAAACGTCACCAGCCCGTACTTCGGCAGCATAAGGTTCGCCGCCAGTACCTCTTTTTTCATCTCCTCCAGCATTTATTCCGCCCCTTTTCCTATCATTTCTTTGTACCTTTCCATAAACTTTTCAAAGCCTGCTTTTCCCTCATCTTTGGGGTATTTTATAACAGCTTCACTGCCCTTGAATACCGCTTCGTCCAGCCAGTCTGCAAGTGAAATTTCTTTGCCCTGCGCGGTGTATCTCGCTAAAATAGCCATGCCCCAAGCGCCGCCCTCACCTGCGGTCTGTGATACCGCCACAGGGGTATTCAAACCATCAGCTAAAAACTGCTGCGCCGCACCTGCCGCCTTGAACAGCCCACCGTGACCGTTAAACAGCTTCGCGCTTATGTTCTCTTTTTTTGTAAGAATATCATTACCCATTTTCAGTGCCGCCAACGCCGCGTATATCTGCGCGCGGAAAAATGTGCCGATGTCTGCCCTGCTGCCGCTCTCTCTGGTGTATGCAGGTCTGCCGCCGTATACATTCGCAACAGGCTCGTCAGAAATAAAGTTAAACGCCGTAATACCTGCGCAGTCGGCAGCCGCTTCAATAGCTTTTGTGTACAAAATTTCGTACAGCTGCGATTTCGTAATATCGCTTCCCAACATCTTTGCAAACTCCCCGAACATCTTCACCCAGAAGTCTACCTCGCCGCAGCAGTTGTTGCAGTGTACCATCGCGACCGGCTTTCCGTCAGGCGTAGTCACAACATCTATCTCAGGGTAACAGCCTTTCAAAGGCTTTTCCAAAACCAGCATCGAGAATACCGAAGTCCCTGCTGAAACATTCCCCGTGCCGCTGCGTACCGAGTTTGTCGCCGCCATGCCCGTGCCTGCATCACCCTCGGGCGGACAAAATACCACACCTTCGCGCAGCGTGCCGCTCTCGTCCAAAAATGCCGCTCCCTCTCTTGTAAGAACACCGCACTTCTCCCCTGCCTGCATAGGCTGTGGCAGCAGCTGAGCAAGCGGCTTTTCAAAACCGTGCTCTTTAAAAAGCTTTTCTACCTTTTCTGTATATTCTTTGTCGTAGTTTTTGCCACCGCTGCCTATCGGGAACATACCCGAAGCATCGCCAATGCCTGCCGCCCTTACGCCCGTCAGAAGCTGATGAACATATACCGCCAGAGTGCTGATGTACGCTATATCACATACGTGACTTTCTTTGTCAAGTATCGCTTGATACAGATGAGATATGCTCCACCTCTGCGGTATGTTAAACCCAAGCAGCTGTGTCAGCTGACCTGCCGCTGTCGCAGTGTTGGTGTTGCGCCACGTCCTGAACGGCACAAGCAGTTTTCCACTTTTGTCAAACGCCATGTAACCGTGCATCATCGCCGAAATTCCCATAGCCCCGAAAGTGTCCGGTCTCGCCCCGTATTTTTCGTATACCTTGTCAGCCAAGTCTTTGTAACAGCCTTTCACAGCCGCGTGTATGTCGCCAAGCGAGTACGTCCATAAACCGTTTTCCAGTCGGTTTTCCCATTCGTACTCACCCACAGCTAAAACATCGCTGCTATTGTCTGTAAGTACCGCCTTTACCCTCGTCGAGCCAAGCTCCAGCCCTAAATAAGTATCTTTAAAATCTATCATAATGCGCCCCTTACCAAAAACGGCGCACTTAGTACGCCGAATTTGTTTTTGTATCACATATTTCTTACCGCTTCAAATCCCTTGTCAATGTCGGCAATAATGTCCTCAACATTTTCAATACCAACCGAGAAGCGAATAAGTCCGCCGTCAATGCCTGCCGCAACGAGCTGCTCGTCCGTTAGCTGCCTGTGAGTAGCAGAAGCAGGGTGCAAAACGCAGGTGCGAATGTCAGCCACGTGTACTTCATTTGAGGCAAGTTTCAGACTGTCCATAAACTTAACAGCAGCAGGCCTGCCGCCCTTTATCGAGAACGATATAACACCGCTCGTGCCAAGCGGCAGATACTTCTTTGCAAGCTCGTGCTCCTTGCTGCTCTCTAAAGCCGGGTATGTAACAAACTCAGCCATGCCGCTGTCTTCTATGTATTTAGCAACTATGAGAGCGTTCTCGCAGTATCTCTTCATTCTCACCGCAAGCGTTTCCAGCCCGAGATTTAAAAGGAACGACGAGTTCGCC
>CANRPG010000082.1 GCA_947632425.1 uncultured Clostridia bacterium
CCCTATCCGATACTTGTATTATATCCTATTTGTCTTTAAAAGGCAATTAGAATACATCTTTATTATACGAGGAGGTGTACATATGATCTATTTTGGTGAAAGACTGAAACAGTTAAGGATCGAGGCAGGCTATTCTCAGCTTGATCTGGCTGAGGTTCTGGGGCTTTCGCGCTCTGCGATATGCTACTATGAAAAATCAAAGAGAAATCCGTCTACGGAGATAATCGTAAAGATATCGGAGTTTTTCGATATACCGGTAGATTCTCTGCTCGAGCTTGACAACAGCAGAATAACGCTGGATGTTACGGGTCTTACGGGCGAGGAGATAAAGTCTTTGCAGCGCACCGTTGACAAGTACAGAAAAAAACACGAAAAAGAAAACGCGCCTGTCAGATAATTGCACAGACGTAAAAAGACCCGCTCGGAAAAATACCGGACGGGTCTTATGTTTTGCTGCTGTTTAGCTTATCAGCCAGCTGAGAATGTAGAAGTCATCTGCATCGCCTTCGGGAACGGTGAGAGTTACCGTGTGGGTCTCTGTCTTATCCCCTTGGTAGATAGACTCTATCTCGGTGTAGTTGCCCCAGCCGCCGGGGAAGTCGCCGTCAAGTGTCGCAACTTCTTCGCCGTCAACCGAAACGGTAGCTTTGCCTGTCAGACCGTTTGTAGTCTTGTAGTACGCAATGCCTATATTCTGCGCGGTTATCTCCCATGTGCAGCTGCCGCCGTTGTAGGTAGCATAGTCGTTTATGTAAGGCCACTGCTTTGCAGACTGCTCTGTGAAAGTGCCCTCGTCAACGCATTTTACCGCATCGCTGGTTCTCTTTCTGTCTATTCTGTCGGCGTTTGCATACTTGTCGCCGGTAAGGCTCTCTGTAGCAGGGTCAAACGGTGTTACTTCAGTGCCTATGGTGTCCATGTTATCCATAGTGTAGGTAACTAAGCCCTCTATCATCTGCGCTACCATAGCGTGACCGGGGTCGTTGGGGTGAACGGTATCGTTTGAGATGTCAGTCCATGCAAACGAGCCTTTCTCTATCTCGGGCATAACAGCATCGTGATAAGAGATGAACGGTACGTTATAGTGCTGTGCGACCGCGAGATGCTGATCCTGCGGCGATGAGCCGTTATCAACGGTGGGCTCGAGGATTATTACGGCAGGGTTGCTGTCAAGCGAGAGAGCCATTCTTACAAGGCTGTCCATGGTTTCCTTGTAAAACTCGGTGTTCTCGTCGTTTATGTACTCGATTATGATTATCTGCGGAAGCTGAACGCCGTCAAGAGTGGGCAGGCAGTCAACCTCGGCAACGTCGCCTTTGAAGCGGTGTACCGCAAGATAAGAGTCGGTAGCGCCTATGCTCTGCTGCTGCACTTGAACGTTTATGCTTATGTTTTCAGACCACCACGCCTTGAACAGCTCGCCATAAGACTTGCTGCCCTTTGAAGCGCCCGAACCTGCCGAAATGGAGTCGCCAAAATAGCAGATGTTTGTTGTGTTTAGTCTGTCGTCCTGCGCCCTTTTTATGACTGCCGCAAGACGGCTGAGATCGCCGTTGTAAATATACGCCCTTTCGAGCATTTCTTCTGTAGCGCCCTGTGTTACGTCTATGGGCGTTACCTCTTCTGCCTGAGAATCGTCAGCCTCGGAGCTTTCGGGAGCGCTGCTTTCGGGAGCGGTCGTTGTCTCTGCTGCCGATGAGCTGTCTGCCGGTGCGGCTGAAGATGAGCTGTCATCATTGCCGCATGAGGTCATGAACGCGGCGCAGGTACATACCGCCAGAGCGCAGGCGAGAAGTCTTTTTAAAAGCTTATTGCCATGTTTCATATTACACACTTTCCTTTCATTTTCAAGAGTAAAAAATATACTGCTCAATATAAATATATCACGGCTTTTGGAAAAAATCAAGGGCTTTCACAAACATTTTAAAAGGTAAACGATTACTTTTCTTGACAAGAATAAAAAGAGCGGTTACAATAATATTAACAACAAAAAAGCAGGTGATTTTTTATGGAAAAAGCAAACTTCACAGCGGCTGACGACAAGCAGCTTTCCTACATGGGGCGAATAGACTTTGCAGATGCGAAAGCGCCTGTGTTTTACTTTGCAGGCTCATCGGTGACGGTGCGTTTTAAGGGTACATATATTAAAGCTAAAATACGCAACCGCCGCATATACAACACGCAGGAAGTAGGAGCGGTGGTAGACGGCAAACAGCAAAAATACACCTTCTGTGAGGACGGCGCATGGCAGGGTGAGTACACGCTTACGCTGGCGCAGGGGCTTGAAAACGCCCGGCATGAGGTGATATTCTTCAAAAGACAAGATGCATCGCATTATTTTGCATTTTTAGGATTTGAAACGGACGGCGAAGTTCTGCCTGCAAAGCCGAAACCGCAAAGGTGCATTGAGTGCTATGGCGATTCGGTATCGGCAGGGGCGGTGGTCGAGGCCGTTGCAAATGTTGGCGCGCTTGATCCCGAAAACAATGACGGCATTTATGATAACGCTTGGTATTCATACTCTATGATAACGGCGAGGAACTTGGGCGCGCAGCTGCACAATGTGGCGCAGGGCGGCATTGCTATCTTTGACGACACGGGGTACTTTCACGCGCCGGACTGCGTTGGCATGGAGAGCGTTTATGACAAGCTGTGCTACATACCCGAGGGCGGCTGCACACAGTGGGATTTTTCAAGATATACGCCGCAGGTGGTGCTGTTTGCGGTGGGGCAGAACGACCAGCACAACGAGGGCAGACCCGACAGTGATATAACTCAGCCGGAATACAGAAAAAAGTGGAAAGAGGGCTACAAGGGCATAATAAGCTCTCTGCGCTCTCATTACCCGAAGGCGGTATTCATACTGCTGCTGACGGTGCTTTGCCATGACGAGCAGTGGGACAAGGCGGTCGAGGAGATAAAGAACGAACTCGGCGGCGAACAAAGCGGCGTATACCATTTTATGTTCAAGAGAACGGGCAAGGCAACGCCGGGGCATCCGCGCATACCCGAGCAGTATGAAATGGCAGAGGAGCTGACGGCTTTCATAAGCTCGATGGGCGAAAGTATCTGGGAAAAATAGGCGGCTTGCTGAAAACGTTACCACAAAAGTAAAACGTTTTCACGGCATTTTTGTTATGCAAAATCGCCAATATAGGGCGTAAATAGTATTGCAAACTGCCGATTGACGAAACGAATGAAATTGTGATATAATTATATTAAGCGGCATAGTATTTTTTGTCGCGTATGGATATGTATATGATATTTAAGATCACTATTATTTTAAGGAGGAAATTATAATGAGAAAAGCAAAAAGACTTCTCGCGCTTTCAATAGCTATGATCTCTGCCCTTTCTTTCGCATCCTGCGGCGAGGGCGACAGCTCGACTAATGCGCCGGCAGGCAAAGATCTGGCTTCCGAGCAGGTAGAGGCTATAAACAGCGCGGTAGATGATGTTGACTGGGGCAACACCGAGCTTGCCAACACCGAGGTAAAGTGGCTGGCACACTATGACATCAACCCTGCTGACGGCAAGGTAGAGGATCCGGGCATCAGACTGTTCAAAGAAAAGTACAACGGAAAAATAACCTGGGTACAGACCGACTGGAACAGCAGATACACAAAGCTGGCATCGCTGGTATCTTCCAACGACTCGCCCGATATGTTCCCTGCTTCCGACATGGACGCTTTCCCGGTTGGCGCTGTTCAGGGAATGTTCCAGCCTATTGACGACTACATAGATGTAAATTCCGAATACTGGAAAGACATAAAGCCTACTATGGATATATTCTCTTTGAAAGACAGCCACTATGTTGCTGTTATAGAGAACTCTCCTAACCTTATCTGCCTTTACAACAAGACTGTAATTGACGAGAACGGTTTTGAAGACCCTGCCGAGCTTTATGAAAAGGGCGAGTGGACTTGGGACAAGATGCAGGAGATGGCTATAGACTTCACCGATGCCGATGCAGACAAGTATGCGTTTGACGGCTACTGGTGGTGGGATGCCATCGAGCAGAGCACAGGTACTCCGCTGATAGGCATGGAGAACGGTAAAGTTGTAAGCCACCTTGAAGATGCAAACGTTGCTGAGGCTGAAACTCTTATCTACGACCTCACCAAGGCAGGAGTAGGCTTCCCGAGACACCTCAATGACTGGAACACAAGAGGTTCTAACGACGAAGGTACAGAGGGCCTCGGTCAGGGACTTACACTGTTTATACCTGTAGGCCCGTATGAAATAGAAGATACTCTGGCTAATACCGCTTGCTGCGGCGATGTTGCTGCGGGCGAAGTTATGTTCGTTCCGATGCCTACAAAGGACGGCTCTGAGCCTTATATGCCTGCAAGAGTTGAGGGTTATTGCCTCTGCTCGGGCGCTAAGAACCCCGAGGGCTTTGCGGCATTCATGCTCTGCAAGAGAGTTGCCAACACCAACGGTGAAGTTAAAGCTATAGGCATGGCGACACTTACCGAGGAGTACGGTTGGACTCAGGAAATGGTAGATATGCGTGAAGAGTGTTACAGACTTGCAAACGAGAAGCCTGTATTCGAGTTCTACAAGGCAGTTTCGGACGAAATGACCACCGCATTCAACACCATAGTTACCGCGACTTCGACCACGAACGGCGATGCTCAGACTTGGGCAGAAGTAGTTTCTGCAAACAAGAACGGCGTAAACTACTATGTTGAAGAGGTAAACGGCAAGATAGACAATGCCACCGCGAAGTAATTCAATAAAAGCAAAATAAAACGGCGCTGTCGGCAGAGATGTCGGCGGCGCTTATTTTTTAAAAACACTTGACTTGTGGGGAAATATATCGTAAAATAAATAGTAGCATATCTGGAAAGGTGAATGAATATGGAAAACACGGAAAAATCAATGGACACAATTGTGAACCTGTGCAAAAACAGAGGTTTTATATTTCCCGGAAGCGAGATATACGGCGGACTTGCCAATACATGGGACTACGGCCCTTTGGGCGCAAGGCTGAAAAACAACGTCAAAGATGCGTGGAGAAAGAGATTTATCCAGGAGCGCAAAAACAGCTATGAGGTGGACGCCGACATACTTATGAACCCGAGAGTGTGGGAGGCGAGCGGCCATGTTGCAAGTTTTTCAGACCCCTTGCTTGACTGCAAAGAGTGCAAGATGCGCCACCGCGCCGATAATCTTATAGACGACTTTGACCCCAACGCCCACGCTGACGGCATGACAAAGCAGGAGATGTTTGAGTATATAAAGGCGCACTCTATACCCTGCCCACACTGCGGAAAGCACAACTTTACGGAGATACGCGAATTTAACCTGATGTTCCAGACGTTCAGGGGCGTTACCAACGATGCAAAGAGCGTTATATATCTGCGACCCGAAAACGCGCAGGGCGAGTATGTGAACTTCCTCAACGTGCAGAGGACTATGAGGGCAAAACTGCCGTTCTCGATAGGTCAGATAGGAAAGGCTTTCAGAAATGAGATAACCCCCGGCAACTTTACTTTCAGAACGATAGAGTTTGAGCAGATGGAGTTTCAGACGTTCTGCAAAGAGGGAACGGACTCAGAGCTTTACGACTATTTCAAAGAGTTTGGAAAGAAGTTTTTTGAAGACTTAGGTCTGCCTGCTCAGCATTTGCGCTACCACGACCACGAAAAGCTGGCGCACTATGCAAAGGCGGCGTGCGATATAGAGTTTTTGTTCCCGTTTGGCTGGGGCGAGATAAACGGCACGCACAACCGCACGAATTTTGACCTTACACGCCACCAGGAATACAGCGGCACGAAGCAGGAATATTTAGACCCTGCGACCAACGAGAAGTTTATACCGTATATAATAGAATCTACCTACGGACTTGACAGAACGGTGCTTGCGCTGCTGTGCGAGGCTTATGATGAAGAAGTTATAGATGCCGAGAAAAACGATGTGAGAACGGTGCTCAGGCTGAGCCCTGCAATTGCGCCGCTGAAGGCTGCTGTTCTGCCGTTGACGAAGAAGCTCTCTCAGCAGGCGACGGAGCTTTATGAGAAGCTTTCAAAGAAGTTTATGGTAGACTACGACGAGGCAGGAACTATCGGCAAGAGATACCGCCGCGAGGACGAGATAGGCACGCCTTTCTGCATAACATACGACTTTGACACGCTTGAGGACGGCTGCGTTACCGTGCGCGACAGAGATACTATGGAGCAGCAGCGAGTAAAGATAGAAGAGCTCGAGAGCTATATAGCGCAGAGGATAGAGTTTTAAGGTAATATTTGCGCTTACGCGCTACCTGCTGGAGCTGTTCACCGCTCCAACTTTATTTGGTTATCTTCTCATTTTGAGTGTGCTATACGTTTGCGCATTTTATTGTTAAGATGTTTTCACATTGTACGGCGTTCCATAATGGAACGCGGAAAGTGAGCGATAACTTTTCAAAGGAGAGGCTCTCTCTTGCAGAGCCTCTCCTCTTTCTAAACAGTCCACAGGACTGTTTAGAAATTCACCTCTTGCAGAGCGCCTGCCGTATGGGGATTTCGCCGTCTGCGGACGGCGACGAGGGGCTCGCCCCTCGACCTGACGACCCTTTTGAAAAAGGGTCGATCGAAAACTTTCCCTTTCTTGACAAGAATTTAAACTTTTGCGCTTTGTGGCGGTCAACGTGTGCGCTCCGGCGCGCTGCGAAAGCAGCAACATAATTACACACAAAATTTGAAATCACAACATCTTGCTTCTTAATTTTTTGCCTCTAATAGAAAAAGTCCGCTCTTTATGAACGGACTTTTTGTTTCGCGTAAAGATTGCGGCTTAGTCGTCGCCCTCGCCTCTGATAAGAGCGCGGTTAGCTATTGTAGCAAGTATTGCGCCGATAGCAGGGCCTACAATAAATACCCACAGCTGCTTTACTGAATCCCAGTCGGTAGCGCCGGCGGAGAAGATAGCAGGAGCAAGGCTTCTTGCAGGGTTTACGGAAGTGCCGGTAAGGTTAATGCCTAGGATATGAACAAAGGTAAGTGCAACACCTATGAACACGCCTGCGGATTTCATTTTTCTGTCAGTTACAGCGAAGATAACGAGGATAAATACAAATGTGAGTATTATCTCGGTAAGCAGTGCGCCCAGCCAGTTGAGATTACCAAAACCGTTAGCGCCCATGTTTACGTCGCCCAGATCCATATCTGCGGTCTTGACGAGTATGGCTATAACGCCCGAGCCTACAAACGCGCCTATGCACTGGAAGATGATGTAGTTGAGAAATTCAGCCATCGACATCTGTCCGTCAAGGAACATAGAGAGCGATACGGCAGGGTTTACGTGGCAGCCCGATACCTTTCCGATAGTGTATGCCATTGTTACGATGGATAGACCGAATGCGAGAGCTGTTGCTACTAAGTTGCCGCCGGAAAATACGGCAGTGCCGCAGCCGAAAAGCACGAGCACACAGGTGCCTATCGCCTCGCAAACGCCTTTTTTCAAAGTTGGATTCATGGCTTGTCAGCCTCCTTAATTTAATTTCATACTAAAATTATACTTCATAAAACGGGTTTTGTCTATAAAAACTTTGGAAAAGCAGTTTATTTTGGCTGTTTTCACAAATTATCAAACTTAAATTTAGTAATTATGCAAACGGTTTAAAAGTATGCTGAAAAAGTATACGCGCACTCTTGACTTTTCGGGCGAAAAGAGGTATAATAATAAAGTATTTTATTGTAATTGTTTACGACAAAAAATTTTTAATTCGGAGGAATCAATTATGGGCAGAGTTTATAATTTCAGCGCAGGTCCTGCGGTACTTCCCGAAGAAGTTCTGAAAGAAGCAGCAGAGGAAATGCTCGACTATCAGGGAACAGGTATGTCGGTAATGGAGATGAGCCACCGTTCAAAGGCGTTTGACA
>CANRPG010000083.1 GCA_947632425.1 uncultured Clostridia bacterium
GCTTCTATAAAAAATATAGGCGACACGCGCGTGGGCGATACTGTTACTACCGTTGAAAACCCGTGCAGCGAGCCCTTGCCGGGCTATAAAAAAGTGAACCCTATGGTGTTTTCAGGCGTATATCCGGCAGACGGAGCAAAGTATCAGGATCTGAGAGAGGCTCTTGAAAAGCTTGCGCTTAATGATGCATCTCTTTCGTTTGAGCCCGAAACTTCGGTGGCTCTCGGGTTTGGTTTCAGATGCGGCTTTCTGGGTCTTTTGCATATGGAGATAATACAGGAGCGGCTGGAGCGCGAGTATGACCTTGACCTTATAACGACCGCGCCTTCGGTTATTTATAAAGTAACGCTCACAAGCGGTGAAACGCTTTATATCGACAACCCTACAAATTATCCCGACCCTACGCTTATTTCATACGCCGAAGAACCTTTTGTTGAGGCGCATATTTATTCGCCTTCGGAGCACGTGGGAAATATTATGGATCTTTGCCAGCAGCGCAGAGGCGTTTTTAAAGATATGAAGTATATCGAAGAAAACCGCGTTGACCTGCATTATGACCTGCCGCTGAATGAGATAGTATATGACTTTTTTGATGCGCTGAAATCGCGCACAAGAGGGTATGCATCGTTTGATTATGATTTGAAAGGCTATATGAGAAGCAAGCTTGTAAAGCTGGATATACTTCTCAACGGCGAAATGGTAGATGCACTTTCTTTTATTGTTCATGCTGACAGCGCATATGCGCGCGGCAGAAAAATGGTAGAAAGGCTTAAAGAAAATATACCGCGCCAGATGTTTGAAGTACCCGTTCAGGCGGCTATAGGCGGCAAGATAATCGCGAGAGAGACCGTTAAAGCATACCGCAAAGATGTTCTTGCAAAATGCTACGGCGGCGATATAACGCGTAAGAAAAAGCTTTTGGAAAAGCAAAAAGAGGGTAAGAAAAGAATGCGCAAACTTGGCAGTGTTGAAGTGCCGCAGGAGGCGTTCATGTCTGTTCTCAAGCTTGACGAATAAGGAGCAGCGAATGGAATTTCTTGTAGCGTTTGCAGTTTTGCTTGTGATACTCATCTTGGTGGGCGTGAACTTTTTTGATATAGGTCTTTTGCTGCTTGGACTGCTTGACTTTTTGTGCCTTGTAATGTTTTGCTTCTTTGCGTTTTCGCTCTTTCGGCTTTTTACCTGCAAACGAGTAAAAGCGCGCTTCAAAGAAATAGGTGAGAAAGAAAATTCGCGCTTTAAGGTAGCTTGGTATGTTATAGGAAAAGAAGAGGCAAGCAGCGTGTTTCCTGCCGAATTTTTGGGCAAGCGGCTGTTTTATAAACGCTCGGAAGATACCGGCGTTTTGCTTACCAAAAAAGGCGGCGTTTTCGACCTTAACGCGATACTTGCAATAGCGCTCGGGTTTGTGTTTTCATTTGCGATGTTTGCCGGCATACTTTATGCAATTGCGGCTTTGATAAAATTATAGAAAGGCATACTCTTTTTATGGAGAACGAACAGAACTATATAAAACAGTCGATAACAGGCGGACTTATAGGTGCGGCTGTCTTTCCGCTTTTGTATGAATGTTATGCAAATGTGATGCGTGGGTTCGCGGTAGCTCTCGCTCTTTTCGGCTGCGTTCTTATGGGTTTTGTGCTTGCAAAATACAGCCTGCCAAAAGCATTGTGCGGTCTGGCATTCTTTACGCTGCTGAGCGTTGGGCTGGGTGTGTTTTTGCAGATAATCATTCACAGGCATATAGTTGACTTTCTTGAAAGCCGTTCTAAGTATTTTTATCTGTCATACAGAGATATTTCTATTTATATCATAAAAATATTTACCTGCTATGTTGCAGGGTATATTGTGTGTATTGCAAGGTGCGGCGGCCGTGCGGCGTTGAAAAAAATGCGCAGCAATTCGCAGGATACCAAAAGTTTTATAGACAATGCATTCGGTGACGACGATGAGTAAAGCAGGAGTTTATATACATATACCGTTTTGCGCGAGAAAATGCCCGTACTGCGACTTTTACTCTCTCGCAGGGGCGGAAGATATGTTTGAAGTATACGCAAAAGCGCTTATACGCGATATACAAAATACTGGTGGTAAAGAAATTTCTGTAGATTCGATATATTTCGGCGGCGGAACTCCTACACTTATGCCTGCAAAGCTGCTTTGCGATATTTGCGATGCGGTAAAAAACAACTTTAACACCGCAGAAGATACAGAAATTACTGTAGAGAGCAATCCCTTTACTGCCGATAAGAATTATTATAAAGAGCTTGCACAAGCAGGCTTTAACAGGATATCTTTCGGCGTGCAGTCGTGTGTGGACGGTGAGCTTAAAACTCTTGGCAGGCTGCACAGCTTTGAACAGGCACAAATGTCGGTGCTTGAAGCGCACGAGGCAGGCTTTGAAAACATCTCCTGCGATCTGATGATGGGCATACCGGGGCAGAGCGTTGACAGCCTGATGTTCTCTGTAGATGAACTGTGCTCGCTGCCGATAACTCACATTTCGGCGTATATGCTCAAGATCGAGACCGGCACGCCGTATGACTGCGATGAAATAAGAAACAGTATTGCCGATGATGACACGAGCGCGGAAATGTACCTTGCGGCAGTTGAGCGGCTTAAAGAAAACGACTTTGTGCAGTATGAGATATCAAACTTCTGCAAAGGCAGGTTCCGTTCGCGGCATAATATGAAATATTGGCAGCTTGCGCCTTATTACGGCTTGGGGGCTTCGGCACATTCTTTTATAGGCGGCAAGAGATATTATTATGACAGAGATATTGTGGGCTATATAAATGCACCCGAAAAACTTTTGGAGGACGGCGAATGTAACGCTCTTGAAGAATACACCATGCTTTCTTTAAGGCTTTCAGACGGCATTAGCGTGCAGAGGTACAAAGAACTTGGCGGAGATGAGGCTAAGCTTGAATTGCTGGCAGGCAGGATTTGCAGCCATGGTATGGCAGAGTATGACGGCAAAACGCTTTCACTTACCGCAAAAGGCTTCTTGGTATCCAACAGTATAATAGCTGAACTTATATAGTAAAGATACACAAAAATTTCCTCGTGAGTTTGTAGGTTTATACAATGTTTATAAATTGAATTAGTTGATATTGTAATTTTAATTTTATAATGCTAAAATATAATTAGTATGTCATGTTGTGAGAGGAGGTCTCTTTATGTTCAAAAGATTTGCGGCAGCTTCAATGGCGGCGGTGATGATGCTTTCTCTGGCTTCCTGCGGCAAACAGGAGGAGAGCAGCAAAGCCGAGGATATTATTATAGATGCTACCGAGATAAAATATGATACCAAGACGGTAGAGGTAGGCTCTATAGGTTCGATATACGATATTCAGAATACAGAGTTTACTTATCCTTATAAAGAGTATGTGTATATCAAGCAAAACGGCATAATAAGCAAGCTTTATACGGGCGACACCATAGAGGAGGGTGAGCTTATCTGCGAGCTTATTTCCGATGACCTGTCAGACGAGCTGGAAACGCAGAAAGTAGTTACCGACAGCGCTAAAGAAACTTACGATAAAATGGCGGCATCCGGCGTTACGGGCGCTGAGCTTGAAAAAGCCAAGGTAAATTATGAACTTGAGCAGAACAATTACGACAGGCTTCTTGAAAAGGCGTCTTTGTCAAAGATATACGCCCCGTGCAGCGGCAAGATATCCATGAACGGCGGCGAACTTCATGCAGGCGATAAGGTGCAGGCAGGGCAGTATCTGTGTGAGATAGCCGACACGAGCAGCAAATACCTTTGTGCGTTCGTAAATAATGAGCCTCTTGATAATGTGAATTTCGGCAGCAAGGTCGAGGTCACTCAGATGAACGGAACATCGGTAGAGGGCAGGGTAGTTGACATAATTATGGTAGAAGGTGGCGTGTACGGCAGCGGCGTTAATTATGTTATAGATCTTCCCGAGGGTACTGAGTTTAACGGTTTTGGCGCGATACACGTCTTTTTCAGCGTGAATTATAAAGACAATACCATTGTTATTGACCAGACAGCTTTGAAGTCCTCCGGCGGCAGAAAGTATGTAAACGTGCTTGTTGACGGCACGAAGGTGGAAATGGACGTTGAAACCGGCATGGTTGACAAAAACGGCAGAAAAGTAGAGATATTGAGCGGCCTTGAGGGCGGCGAACAGCTGATAATAAGCGCTTCAAACGAATGACAGCTGAAAATGAATGAAAGGCAGACTTTTTCAAAATGAAAGACATTCTAAAAAACATATGGGTAAAAAGAGGTCTGGCAGTATTCAACCTTGTGTATATCGCAGAGGTACTGCTTCTGACCGTTGCCACGTTTTTATATGACTTAGAGATAAGGAAGGGCGCGCAGGGTGCGTTCTTTGCGGTACATTTTATTTTAAGCGCGCTGTTCCTTGTGTTCATGCTTTATACGAAAGATATCATCATAACGAAGATAACAGGGCTTTTGCTGCTGCCTATAGTGTTCTTCCTTGTGATATTCAATATGCAGAACATCGTAATATTCGTGCCGCCGCTCATAGTTGCGATAATAATGTTTTTCTATATAACGGTACCGAATAATCTGAAAGTACTGCTGGGTACTATTTATATAATGCTTTATGTGCTCGGTATTTTTGCGTACTTTATATTCAATATGCTGTTTGGTTCATCGGCTATAGAGACGGTTCTTGACAAAAATTTGTCGCCTGACGATCCGGTGTATTCTATGTACGATATGAACTATGTTTTGCAGCTTACAGCAAACGACAACACCGTTTCGCCTGACGGAACAATGGAGTTTTATCTGTGCGATGTTCAGAACAAAGAGGACGGACAGGTTATTATATATGTTGTTCCGCACGGACAGGACAAGAGCTTTAAGTTTTTCACGCTTAAACAAAAGGGAATAAAGAGAAAAGTAAAGTTTTTCTATGGCAGAGGCAAAGTGCCCGAGGTGTACTGGAGCGGAAGCGATACGCTGACCTATAAAATGGAGGGCGAGAGCGAGGAGACAAACTCCACGGTAAGACTTCCCGAAAAGAACTACCTTGAATTTATAGGCGTGTATTAAGCCTTTGGCGGAACGGAGAAACAAAAATGAGCAAACAAAACGAAGATAAAAAGCCGCTTACAGTGTGGCAGAAAATATCGCTTAACATAAAGATAATAGTGCTGATAGTTGTGCTGATACTGCTTGGCTTCTTTGCGCTGTATATGTATAAAACTTCGCTGGACGATGTGCTTAGCAAGGAAAACCAAACGAGTGACGGAATGTCGGCGGCAGCGGTGACTACCGTTTATATAAACGGCGGCGACAGCATTACAGATGACGGCAATACGGATCGGAATAATTTAAATGAATAGTCAGAATGACGAGGTGCAGTCTGTAAAGTTTATTTCTTTACAGACTGTTGCTTTTCTTTGAGGCTGTTTTTTGAAATATTGCACGTTTGCCTGCCTCCGCCGATACAGCGATGTTTGCTCTGTAAAGGTATGTTGTTGTTTGTGCAATGTAAACAAAAATCACCTTGATATTTTTATCTTTAAGAAAGCAAAAAAGTTGCTCTACCCCCTTGACTTGAAGGCGGCAATACTGTATACTGTTATTTAGCGACTTTCAACCACAATATATTGTGATTGACCGCGCCGTTTTCTTCAAGATGTATTAAGACAAAATACTAAAATATAACAAGGGGAGATAGTCAAAATGATCACAAGGATTCGTAAAAGAGACGGAAGAACAGTAACGTTCAACATTGAGAAGATAGCCAATGCTATTTTCAAAGCCGCGCAGGCTGTGGGCGGCACAGACTATGATGAGGCGCTGCTTCTTGCAGGCAAAGTCGGCGACGAGCTTATGGCAAACGACCTTGAAACACCTACCGTTGAGCAGATACAGGATATTGTTGAAAAGGTGCTTATAGAAGAAGGTCATGCTGCCACTGCAAAGGCTTACATTCTTTACCGTTCTAACCGCACAAGGGCAAGAGAAATGAATACACGCCTTATGAAGGTGTATGAGGATCTTACTTTCAAGGCGGCTAAGGACAGCGATATAAAGAGAGAGAATGCCAACATCGATGGCGACACCGCTATGGGTACTATGCTTAAGTATGGCTCAGTTGGCGCTAAAGAGTTTTACGAGATGTATGTTCTTGACCCCAAGCACGCTAAAGCTCACGCTGAGGGCGATATACATATACACGACCTTGATTTCTATACCCTTACGACTACCTGCACCCAGATAGATCTGAAAGATCTGTTTGACCGCGGATTTTCTACAGGTCACGGTCACCTGAGAACTCCCAACGATATTTCAAGCTATGCCGCTCTTGCCTGCATTGCTATACAGTCTAACCAGAACGACCAGCACGGCGGTCAGAGCGTTCCTATGTTCGACTATGCCATGGCTGACGGCGTAAGAAAGACTTTCACGCACCGCTATGTTGATAACATTGCAAGGGCGCTCGAGCTGCTTGCAGGCGTTGAAGATGCGGAAAATATCGCTAAGCAGATAAAGGAAAAGCTCTCGCAGCAGGGTCTGAAGCCTGCCCTTAACATGGACGAGAGCTATTTCAAGGCGGAAAAAGAATTGCTGACAGGCTTTACCGACAGCGCTACCGCAGACAAGATACAGAAGTTTGCTTACAAGACTTCCAAAAAAGAGACTGACAGAGCAACATATCAGGCTATGGAGGCTCTTATACACAATCTTAATACCATGAACTCACGTGCAGGCGCGCAGACACCGTTCAGCTCTATTAACTACGGTACAGATACTTCTGTAGAGGGCAGAATGGTCATAAAGAATGTGCTTCTCGCTCAGGAAGCAGGTCTTGGTAACGGCGAAACGCCTATATTCCCGATACATATATTCAAGGTAAAAGAGGGCGTGAACTATAACCCCGAAGACCCCAACTACGATCTGTTCAAGCTTGCTATACGCGTTTCGGCTAAAAGGCTCTTCCCGAACTTCTCGTTTATAGATGCTCCGTTCAACCTGCCTTACTATAAAGAGGGCGACCCCAACACCGAGATAGCTTATATGGGCTGCCGCACAAGAGTTATAGGCAACGTTTTTGACCCGAGCAGAGAAATTGTTACCGGCAGAGGCAACCTGAGCTTTACTTCGATAAACCTGCCCAGACTTGCTATAAAAGCTAACAGAAATATCGGCACATTCTTTGACAGCTTAGATGAAATGATAGACCTCTGCGTTGACCAGCTGCTGCACCGTTTCCGCATACAGAGCAGCAAAAAGGTAAAGAACTATCCGTTCCTTATGGGTCAGGGCGTTTGGATAGATTCACGCAAACTCGGACCTGATGACGAGGTAGGCGAGATACTTAAACACGGTACGCTTTCTGTCGGCTTTATAGGTCTTGCAGAGTGCCTTGTGGCTCTTATAGGCAAGCACCACGGCGAAAGCGAAGAGGCAAGGGAACTCGGTCTTGAAATAATCACCAAGATGAGAAAACGCATGGACGAGATGACCGCAAAGTATACGCTCAACTTCTCGCTGCTTGCAACCCCTGCCGAAGGTCTTTCGGGCAGATTTGTAAGAATGGATAAAGAGCGCTTCGGCATAATAAAGGGTGTTACAGACAGAGATTACTATACCAACTCTTTCCATGTTCCTGTATATTATCCTATCAGCGCATTTGAGAAGATCAAGATAGAGGCTCCGTATCACGCTCTGACAAACGCAGGTCATATCAGCTATGTTGAGCTTGACGGCGACCCGCTGCAAAACCTGCCGGCGTTTGAAAAGATAGTTCGCTGCATGAAAGAAAACGGTGTCGGCTACGGATCTATCAACCACCCTGTTGACCGCGACCCCTGCTGCGGCTACACAGGCATAATAGGTGA
>CANRPG010000084.1 GCA_947632425.1 uncultured Clostridia bacterium
GGAGCGGGTGATGGGAATCGAACCCACACGACCAGCTTGGAAGGCTGGGATTCTACCATTGAACTACACCCGCAGAGCCGCTTTGTCAAGCAACTCTAATATTATATCATTATTTTTTTTGCTTGTCAAGGGCTTTTTTCAAAAAAATAGATTATTTTTTCCATAGCGTAAGATTTTCGGGATCAAAAAGGATATGCTCACAAAACGGGCATATCCTTTTTTGGCTTCAGAAGCCTATACGTTTTGTCTGATTGATACATTCTGCCGGGACTGTAGGCGCGATTATATCGCTTTCTTCAATGGTGGTGATCATCTCGGGGGTGATCTGATTTTCGGTTAGCTTCATAACGCGCTCGGCGAGGTTCATTTCGGCATCTTCTATCATCTGCCGCGCAAAACGCCCGTTGCCAAAGTCGTTATCTTTGCGCGCGTTTTCATATATGCCGCGCAGCTTTTGCATAGCGTTTTCGGTAATGCGCATTTCCTTTTTGGTGAGCATAAGCTTGGTTATATCGCAAAGCTCATCGGCGGTATAGTCATCAAAATTGACCTTGAACTTTATACGCGAATTCATGCCGGGGTTACGCGCAACAAAATCTTTCATGGGCTCTGTATAACCTGCAAAAATTACTATTGTATCTTCCCTGTGGTTTTCCATTTCCTGCACTATGGTGTTTATCGCTTCATCGCCATAGCCTCCTTTACGGTCGTCGCAGAGCGAATATGCTTCATCTATGAAAAGCACTCCGCCCCGGGCTTCTCTGAATTTGCTCTTAACAAGCGGCGCGGTAGAACCGACATACTGTCCGACAAGATCTGCTCTGCCGACTTCGACAAAATTACCCGTGGGAAGTATGTTTTCTTCTTTCATTATCTGCGCGAACAGCCTTGCAACGGTTGTTTTTGCGGTGCCGGGGTTGCCCATGAACAGCATATGCATTGATTGATTGTCCCTTTTAATGCCTTTATCCATACACATCCTTTTTATTTTGGCTTCGGCGATTACTTTATGCATGATCTTTTTCACGGAAGCAAGGCCTATCATTTCGTCAAGTTCATTAAGGGCGGATAAGGCGGTGCGGTCTTTTTTCTCTTTATCCGCTTCAATATCCTTTCCCTTGATAAGCATAAGGTCTGCTCTGCGTATTTTTTCAAGATCCTTACTATTTTTGAAGAGCCTGTTTGACTGGTTCTGTATGGCTTTTTCAAGGCAGTTGCGGACATATCTGCCGTTGCCGAAATTATCAACGCGGCAGGCTTTTTCAAAGACTTCGCGAGCTTTATTTACGGCTGATCTTTCAAGCTTGAAGCCGCGCTGAGACGCCATGTTTTGGAATATTTCAACAAGCTCGTCAACGCTGTAATCGGGGAAATCCACGGTATAAGGTATTCTGCTTTTAAGACCTGCATTCCTATTGAGAAATTCATTCATACTGTCTTTGTAGCCTGCTAAGACAACAATAACACTTTCTCTGTACTCCTCCATCTTCTGAAGAAGCACGGTTATTGAAAGTTGCGAATACAAGGCATACGCTTCGTCGATAAACAGCACTCCGCCATCTGCCCTTTTGAATGCATCAGCAAGCGATTCTGAGTCCAAAGAGTTGCCTGCCTCGCACACACATGCGCCGCTTTTTAGTATGCCCTTCTCTTTTGCTATACCTGCAAACAGCTTGGCAACTGTAGTTTTTGCTGTGCCGGGGTTGCCGCTGAATATCATATGCATTGAAGTAGGCTGATAATCTTTTCCGGTAAGCGCTTGCCTCAGCTTTTCAATAACATCGTTGGCTACAATGCGGTCTATCTGCTCTTTTACGGTTTTGAGACCTATGAGCTCTTGCAGCTTTTCATATGATGAATAGGCGCCTTCTTCGTCGCGGTCAAGCATGAAGGTATCGCTGCTACCGTATTGATAAGCGGAATTCAAGAAGTTTTTATTTACACACCATGTGCCGAAGTTTTCAAAGGCTTCTAGCACATCGGTCTGCGTAAATTCACTTTGATCGGAAAACTGCTTCATATACTCCCCTGCCTGCGCGGCATACTGCGAATATTCCGAATTATTTATAAGCCCTTTCAGATACTTTACGGCAGCCGTTCTATTGCCTTTGCCCTCTTTGAGCCTTATGGGTATGATAAACTTTTTTACTTTTCTTAAAAGCTCATAGGCAAAGCCGGGTTCATCGGTATTGTATGTAAACACAAACAGGCAGTCGTTTTTATGTTCATAAACCACTTTTTCAATATACTGGCACGCAAGACCGTACTCTGCCGGCGATTTGCCCAGTCTCACCGAGAGGTCAATAACTACAACACCGCCAAAGTTGTTTTCGATAATATCTTCAAAATGGTGAGCCGCTGCTGCCAAATGCAGATCAGGCGATATATTGTGAAATATCTCCATGCGTCTGCCGCTGAGACGGTTTGCTTTTATAAGCCTTTGAACTACAGCTTCTGTTATATCGCTTGCTGCCTGCGTACTTTTGCTTGATATAAAATAGTGCACCATATTGCCTTTGAATCCCGAAGTGTTTGGGTGCGCCTCGATATTGGCAAGCTCGTTCTTTACGCTTTCATCAAAAAGCGAAAGATCTTTTTTTAGCGTATCACCGATCAGCTTTTCTTGCAGTTCAAAACGTCGGTCTAACCTTTCTGTGTGCTCTTCCAGATACTCCATCTTGGCAATTTCTTTTATCCTGTACACACCGGTTGGTGTCAGCGCTCTTCTTTGGGCTTCTTCCACAAGTTCAAAAAAGTCATACCCGGTTATCTCACTGGGAGAGCGGCCGAACTTTTTTATTGAAAAATCCTTTTTCAGAATATCTGTGATAGCGGCATATACACCATCGCAGCAGTATGTTCTTTCATTGTATGAAAAAGCCGCCGACATAGTATCCGCCTGTTCTTTATAGATAAAAAAGCATATATCATTTTCAAGATTCTGATTCATATAAGCAGTTACAGCTGCGGTTGTGCTGTTATAATCATAACGCTTGATATTCATCCTTTTTCTGTCGGCAACTGTTTCTATTTCCTTTGAATTTGCACTAAAAACAAAATTATAATAACGCATAAAAATTCTCCTTTCAGATAAACATACTCTGACACTATGACACGGGCGGTCTGCGGTTCGGCGAAATTATTATATCGCACCTTCAATATTATGTAAACAGTTTTCACTATTGAAATATTTTTGATTTTGTGATACAATACATTTAAGGAGCGTGAACGCATGGAACTTAATTATCACAAGCTTGACAAAGCGGTCGAAGAACAGATAACATACAACCAGAAACACAATATTTTAAGCCCCTACAGGGCAAAGGACGAAGATGCCGTTCGCAGAAATAAAAACAGAGATAAGACATCTGTACTAAGGCCGTCATACATAAGAGACCGAGAGAAGATACTTCATCTGCCGCTATATAACAGATATAACGACAAAACACAGGTCTTCTCGCTTTACCGCAACGACGACATCACCAGGCGCGGTCTGCATATGCAGCTTGTTTCAAGCATTGCAAGGAACATCGGGCGTATGCTGGGTCTGAATCTGGAACTTATAGAGGCAATAGCGCTGGGGCATGATGTTGGGCACACGCCGTTCGGTCACACGGGAGAGCGGTATCTGAGTGATCTGCTTTATGCTGAAACGGGGCGATATTTCAACCACAACGTTCACAGCACGAGGGTGCTCGATATACTTTACAGGCGAAATTTAAGTCTGCAAACGCTTGACGGGATACTTTGCCACAACGGAGAGTTTGAACTGGAAGAATACCGCCCGACATACTCTTTGAATTTTGAAGATTTTGACCGAAGCGTTGAAGATTGCTACACCAAAGGCGGCGAAGCTATAAAGAAGCTTGTACCTGCGACGCTTGAAGGCTGCATTGTAAGGGTATGCGACATAATAGCCTACATCGGCAAGGACAGACAAGACATGATAAAAGCAAAGCTGATGGAGGACGACAAGATATTCTCGGACGATTACATAGGAAACCACAATGCAGAGATGATAAACAATCTGACGGTGGACATTGTAAACAACAGCCTTGGAAAAGACTATATAAAACTAAGCAAAGAGGCATTTGAAGGGCTGGCATCTGCAAAGCGCGAAAACAGCGAATACATATACTCAAACAAGGCAGAAGAAACGCAGATGGACGAGATAATAAAGCCGATGTTCAGCGAAGTATACTACAAGCTGCTGGGTGATCTGCGGCGCGGTGACACATCTTCTATAATATACAAACACCACATAGACGAAATTCACAAGGCGTGCAGATATTACGGTAAATGGGATCACACCGCGGAGGATCCTGCTCAGATCGTTGCTGATTACATAGCGAGCATGACCGACGACTACTTTATTGATCTGTACAAATTTTTGTTCCCTGACAGCAAGAGGGCTATTGAATATCATTCATATTTTGAAAACTGAATTCATGAGCGGACTGCTTCGGAAGTTTATTCCCGAAGCAGTCTTTTCATTTTCAGCAAAGCGTATGTAAACATCATGGAGGTGAGTTAGGGGTCGCTTTGCCTACGGGCTTATTCGGTCGGAAGCTTATACTTAAAGCCGTTATCTTTAGCATACCTCTCGCCGGCAGTACCGGGGAAGCAATAAATAACAAGGTCGTCGTTTTTCTCGAAAACTTCGTCATCGTTATCGTCGAAGTCACGAGAATAGCCAAAGGCATATGCGCCGATCTCGGTAACGCTTGCGGGTATCTCAACAGCTTTCATATCGGGCAGGTTGATAAACGCGCATCTGCCTATACTTTTAATAGTACCCGGCAGCCTGACGTCGGTGATCTCGACTTCACAGCAGGAATTTTCACTTGCATAAGGCGCAATTGCAGTAACAGGGGCATCCATTATCTTGCCGGGGATCTCGACGGTGCTGTCAAGGTACCTTGCAAAGTAATAGTAGGAAACGTCCATGCCGGTTACGGTTATGCTGTCTTTGCCTTCTGTGGTGTCTTTTCTGAACTCGACCCAACGAAGAAGCTGGTCGGACTCACCGTCGGTCTGCTCTATTTCGTCATAAGAGCCGTGGTTTTCTTCCATGTTATATCTGGTAATGTAGTCTATATAGATACTCATTTCGTATTCCTCCTTTAGGAAAGTTAAATTGTTGTTAGCTTATCTTGCTGAGGCGTGAAGCGTGCATCACAAAACACATATTGCCGCGGCTTGCTGACTCCTTTCCTGCGTTTTGCTTTGCCCTGTTTTCACGCATAAGCGGGTCTCATAAATTCTTTAACACAAGAACCTACTTCAAACCCACCTATTTTTTCTCAACCGTATGAGCCTATTATAGCACGCTTTATTTTTTTTGTAAACAAGTTTTTGAGGCAATTTCAAAAAAACGCTGTACTGTCCCAAAAACAGGACAGTACAGCAAAGTTTTGCTAATATTATGTATTAGAGGTTTATATATCTTACTTTTCTGCAACTTCCATGACTTCTATATAAGCGTTGATCGCGTTTGCAGCCTTTTCGACAATATCATCTACAGTTTTAACGCCCCTATTTTCCAATTTGCCGATTTGCTGCGGATTTTCAGACTTCATGTTTTTTTGTGAGAAATTGCCGCTTTTCCCTATTATTTCGATTACCCTAGCTTTTAAATCGTTATTTTCCATATCATAACAAAGCACTCGCGATATGATATTTCCATTTACGCAATCCCTGTCTCGGATTTCGAGATATGGAATTTTTTTCATATTTTTATACCAAGCACAAATAACAGCATATGAATATTGACCGACCAAACCACATTTGATTTTAACGTTCCTTGATTTAAACTTAGCATTTAGCCTAGGAACTACGGTATTATAGAAAAAGCCGTACCATTCGCATCGATTCAACTTATCGGTTGTGTATTTTGAAGGCATTTTCTTATTTTTAATAGCTTCTTGCAATGCATAAAGATGATTAACATACATTTTGATGATCATATTTGGGGATTCTTTAAATTCTTCCCAGATATTCAGAATTTCTTTCATTTCGTGAATTTCTTTCATTCCGTGAATTTCTTTCATTCTGTAAATTTTCCATTTCGCTTTCTCTACTCTCTCCAATTCATCGTCATCAAAAATTCCTGTCTTGTAAAAAATCCTGAAAGACTCAGAAATTTTCTCTTCATTGAGCTTTTTATCAATGTAATCGTTATATTTCTCCAGTTGATTATGCTCGTTAGAACCCGTCTTATCCTCGATAAACAGTCCGAGTTTTTCTCTTTTATTTGTGTCAAAATAAACGGAAATGTCAATTTTACCCTCCTGCGGGCGCACCGTTAAATTCCTGATCTCCTCGTCATTATCAAGGTGACAAAATTCTGCAAGCAATTTTTTGGCTGCTCTGCCAACATCGCCCTCGTCGTCATAGTTGCTTAACACCCACATCAGAAATGCATCTTGCGACAGTTCCTTTGTAGCATAAGTAAAGAGATTTGCTTTTTCAGAAACGTTCATGATCTTATTCCTCCTAAGTTTTATATAAGTTATTGTATCACAAATCGCGGCAGATGTCAAGAAAAATCAAAATACTACAAAAAATTGTGCGCTTTGACGAAAAATATTTTGTGCAGCTTTACCACACATCTTGGCACAAAAAAGCACCGCACTTGGCGATGCTGTTTTACTTTAATATGGGCTGTCTACCGTTTCCGCTTTGGCTACTGCTTCTTCGAGGGTCATATCATAAAACATACCTGCGGTGAGGTATCTGCCCGACTTTTTGTCGTCCACAAACGCGCCGACCACCACGCCGGGCAGCGCGCTTCTGGGGTCGTTGGGCGCATTAGGCCCACCGAGGTCGGTTCTGCACCAGCCGGGGTCGGTAAGGTTTATCATAACATTGCTGCCGTTTAGCTTTGAGCCTATATCGATAGTTACCTTATCAAGCGCCGCCTTGCTTGCCGAATAGCCTGCCTGCTCGGGCTCTAAGCGTATGCCGCTAGTGGTGTTTACCACTCTGCCAAAGCCTTTAGCCTCCATTTTCGGCAGGAAGTGATAGCATATCATCATGGGCGATATGGTATTTATCAGAAAGCTTTTCTCATAATCCTCGGCAGGGGTGCTGTAATACTGCGTTCTGTAAGCGACCTGCATACCTGCGTTGTTAAGTATTATGTCAACATCTATACCCTTATCGTCGATAGCTTTCAGCATTTTCTCTACAGATGAAAGATCGGTAAACTCAGCCGCCACCGCGAAAGTTTCAACACCCAGCGCAGAGAGTTCTTTTGCGGTTTTCTCAGAAGCCTCCAGACTTCTGCTCTGCACTATGATATTGCAGCCTTTCTTCGCCATAAATTCGGCTGCCAGTCTGCCTATGCCTCTTGCTGCGCCCGTCACGAGCGCCCATTTTCCTGTTACGTCAACCATTTTGCATTATCTCCTTTTTAGCATTTTCAAGCGTGGCAATAACTCTGTCGCACCAGTCGTCAAATTCTTTGTCCTCGATCTGAAATTCGGGGTGGGAAAGCACATAGTCTATAGTGTTTTTCACGCCCTGTTCAAAATGCACGGTGGCTTTGAACTCGGGCACTGCCTTTTTAAGCTTTGTATTATCGAACACTACCGAGCAGGCTTTATCGCCGGTAAGGCTGCCTGTGAAGTCATAATCACTTACAGAAGCGAGAAACTCGGAAGAAACGTGAACTGCTTTTAGCTTAACCCCGAGCGCGTTTGCGATACACTGATATATCTGATCCCAGGTGAGCGTTTCGTCGTTTGTTATCTGAAAAGCCTCGCCTATGGCGTGAGGATTGCCGATAAGGCCGCAGAAGCCTTTGGCAAAATCGCTGTTGTGTGTCATAGTCCACAGCGATGAGCCGTC
>CANRPG010000085.1 GCA_947632425.1 uncultured Clostridia bacterium
GTTATCTCCAACAACTCCGCTCACAGGCACACCGACGACGTACCTATGGTGATACCCGAGCTGAACCCCGAGCACATTGAGATAATTAACGCGCAGAGAAAGCGCCTTGGCACAAAGAGAGGCTTTATTGCGGTAAAGTCAAACTGCTCGATACAAAGCTATGTGCCTGCACTTCACCCTCTTAGAAAATATGGCATTACAAAGGTGCTTGCCTGCACATATCAGGCTATTTCGGGCGCAGGAAAGACATTCAAAACATGGCCGGAAATGATAGACAACGTTATCCCCTACATTGGCGGAGAGGAAGAAAAATCGAACTTAGAGCCGCTGAAAGTATGGGGCAAAATTGAGGGCGACAAAATCGTTGATGCTACTGTGCCGTCTATCACAACGCAGTGTTTGAGAGTGCCTGTTTCTAACGGTCACATAGCGGCTGCATTCGTATCTTTTGAAAACAAGCCCTCTAAAGATGAAATACTTAAAGCATGGAAAGAATTTTCGGGCGTGCCGCAGGAGCTTAATTTGCCCTCTGCGCCGAAGCAGTTTTTGAACTACTTTGAAGAGGACGACCGCCCTCAGACCAGACTTGACAGAGACATGGAAGGCGGCATGGCTATCTCTATAGGCAGACTGCGCGAGGACACGCAGTATGACTACAAATTCGTATGCCTCAGCCACAATACACTCAGGGGTGCGGCAGGCGGCGCTGTACTGCTTGCAGAGCTTTTGGCGGCTAAGGGATATTTAGACTAAACATACTAAACTTTACAGAAAGGAACAAACTTTATGAAGCCTATTATTTTTACAGGTGCGGCGGTGGCTATCGCTACACCTATGTATGAAGACGGAACGATAAATTTTGACGGTCTGGGAAGGCTTATCGACTTCAACATAGACAACGGCACCGATGCCATTGTTATTTGCGGTACGACGGGCGAAAGCGCGACCATGACCGACGAGGAGCACGTTGAGTGCATACGCTTTGCTGTTGAAAAGACGGCTAAGAGAGTGCCTGTTATTGCAGGTACGGGCTCTAACCACACAGAGTATGCCGTAAATCTTTCTAAGAAAGCTCAGGAGCTCGGCGCTGATGCACTGCTGTGCGTTACACCTTACTACAACAAGACATCACAGGCAGGGCTTGTTGCGCATTTTACGGCAATTGCAAACGCTGTAGATCTGCCGATAATTCTTTACAATGTGCCCTCGAGGACGGGCGTGAACATAACCCCCGAGACCTGTCAGAAGCTTTCAAAGGTAGAGAACATAGTGGCAGTAAAAGAGGCAAGCGGAAATATAAGTCAGGTGGCTAAAATTGCTGCGCTGTGCGGCGACGACCTGACGATATACAGCGGAAACGATGATCAGATTGTGCCCATTATGGCTCTTGGCGGAAAGGGCGTTATATCGGTGCTTTCTAACTGTATGCCGTTTGAGACGCATGAAATTTGCCAGCTTTGCCTTGACGGCAACTTTGCCGAGGCGAACAAGAAGTTTTTAAATGTGCTCGAGTTTGCAAACGCGCTTTTCTGCGACGTAAACCCCATTCCTGTAAAAGAGGCTTTGAACCTTATGGGATTCAAGGCAGGCCCGTGCAGAATGCCGCTGGTTGAAATGAACGAAAACGGCAAGGCAACACTGAAAGCGGCTATGGAGAAGATAGGTCTGCTGAAATAACATAAACGGGGATACGGTGCGCTGTATCCCCATACAAATATTATACATAAGAGGATAAAAAATATGGTTAACATTGTATTGTGCGGCGCTTTGGGCAAAATGGGCAGAGTGCTTGCAAACATTATTGCGGCGCGTGATGACTGCCGCGTTTGCGCAGGTATTGATATAGGCGATGGGCAGGCTGATTTTCCTATTGTGAAAAAGCCGCAGGAGCTTGCGGAAAGGCCCGATGTTATTATCGATTTTTCGCACCCTTCGGTACTTTCAGATCTGCTGGAATACTGCCTTACAAACAACGTGGCACTGGTTGCTGCTACCACAGGCTATACCGATGAAGACATAGCTAAGATAAAGTCGGCGGCTGAGCAGATACCCGTTTTCTTTACCTGGAATATGTCGCTCGGCATAAATCTTCTGTCAACGCTGGCTAAGACCGCTGCTAAAATTCTGGGCGGACAGTTTGACATTGAGATAGTTGAAAAGCACCACAATCAGAAGCTCGATGCCCCCAGCGGCACTGCTTTGATGCTTGCAAACGCTATAAACGAGGTTCTTGACGAGCCGAAAAGCTACATCTACGACCGCCACTCGCAGCGCAAAAAGAGATCTGAAAACGAGATAGGCATACACTCTATACGCGGCGGCACAATTGTTGGCGAACATGAGATAATCTTTGCAGGTCGTGACGAAGTTATAACGCTTTCACACCAGGCGGCTTCTAAAGAAGTGTTTGCGGTGGGAGCTGTAAACGCGGCTGTGTATCTTTCAAAAATGGGCGCAGGCATTTATGATATGTCAGACCTTATGAAAGATGTCAAGTAAAGGAGCAGAAATGAAAGCAAGGATACAAACCAGAATTGCCCCGACCGCGCTGCTATACAATTTGGAAAATATGCGTTCTTATGAAGTGGCGCAAATATGTACCGACGCAGGCGTACACCCGGTGCAGCTTGACACGATGAGCGCGGTGTACTCGGTGGGGTATTTGTGCGGCTGCAAGGGCTTTACGGGAGAAATCATGAACTGTGAGATACCACAGAGCGAGGCTTTGGTGTTCTCGGGCGTTGATAAGCAGGCTATGAATACAATACTGGAGCGGCTGCGCGAGAGCAAAAACACCGTTGACTTAAAATGCGTTGTGACCGACACCAACAAGGCTTGGGCGCTGGGCGCGCTGGTGGCTGAGCTTGAAAAAGAGCACAAAATAATGCACGGTGTGCAGTCATGAACAGGGGGCTTTGCTCAACAGGTGCGCTGCTTGGCAGACCAAATGGTCGGCGTTTTCAGCTGCTGCCTGAGCTTGTGCCGCTGATAAACTGCGACGGTTTTGAGTTTATGATGTACGACAGCTGGTACGACCAAGCGGACGAGCTTCTGCGCGTGCTGAAAAGCCTTCGTGTGCCCTTCCCTGTTATGCACTTTGAAAAGCACATAGGCGAGTTTGTAACTAAGGGCGAATTTTCACAGGCTAGCCGCAGGTTTGAGCTCAACTGCCATATTGCAAACGAGATAGGCGCAGAAAAGGCAGTTTTGCATTTGTGGAACGGCGTTCTTTCGGACAGCAATTTTGAAAACAGTCTTAAAGGGTATGGAATACTGCGAAAGATCGCTGAAAAGTATGAAATAGATCTGCTGGTGGAAAATGTAGTCTGCCACGAGAAAGACCCTATTACTCGCTGGCAGCAGCTTATAGATGAATACCCCGATGCAGGGCTTATATATGATACAAAAATGGCTGCTTTTCACGCTCAGGACGAACTGTTCTGCGGCGATGGATACCAAAGGCTGTGGCAGAATGTAAGGCATCTGCACGTGAATGATTACGGCGGAAAATACATGGAGTGGCAGGCTTTGAAAACCTTGCCTGTGGGCATGGGGCATATTGATTTTGAAAAATTCTTTGAAAAGCTGAAAAGCGTTGGTTACACGGGCTTTCTTACCGCAGAGGCGACAGCTTTTGACCAAAGCGGCATGGTGGACACAACGCTTTTAAATGAATGCTTTGATAAAATAAGAGCGTATCTTGATCGGAGTTGATAGCATGAAATTAAGAAAACCGGCTGCTTTTGCACTCTCGCTGGCGGTAATGTTCCAGCTGACGGCGTGCAATGAGATAGCCAAAAAAGATATACAGCAGCAGGGCGAACAGAGCGGCGGCAGCAGTCTGAGTACGCCGGAGAGTACCGAAGATGTACAAAGCGAGGCGGAAGATCCTTCGCCCGAGGTAACGCCTGCGCAGCTTCAGCAGCTTTTTCAGGGGTTTGATTCGGGGCTGGACGCAACGAGCGACTTTTTTGAGTGGTGCGTTGAGTTCACCGAGGATCCGATGCTTCTTGACAAGATAAACGAGGCGTTCAAAAGCGGCGAATTTTCGGCGCAGAAGTGGTTTGAACTGACGGGAATGACTGTGAAGGTGACTAATGATTACTACACGGGCGCGGTATACAACACCGACAACATTATTGTTATGCCCTCTAACGGCGAGGACGGCATTCAGCTGACGTTCGGCGGCGACATAAGCCTTGCCGACAACTGGACGGTAATGGACTACTACAAGACCACGAGCGGCATTTCGGACTGCATTTCGCCGTTTCTTATCGACAAGATGAAGGCGGCTGACATTGCGATGCTAAACAACGAATTTTGCTTTTCAACGCGCGGCGAGCGCATACCCGAGAAGGCGTTTTGCTTTATTGCAGACCCCTCGCACGTTTCTATATACGGCGAAATGGGCATTGATATTGTTGACCTGGCGAACAATCACTGCTATGATTATGGCCCTGATTCATTTACCGACACGCTTGCTACCCTTGACGGGGCGAACATAAAGCACGTTGGCGCAGGCGAGAATATAAACGATGCGAAGAAGCCGATCTATTACATCATCGAGGGCAGAAAGATAGCATACGTTGCGGCGACGAGGGCAGAAAAATGGACTGCTCTTACGCCCGAAGCTACCGAGACGACCTCGGGTACGCTGCGGTGTTACGAGCCAGATGCGTTTATTGAGGTGATAAAAGAGGCGAAGAAAAACGCCGACCTTGTTATTGCAAACGTTCACTGGGGCACCGAGGACAGCCACGAGCTGGAGGACGTTCAGCCTGAAACAGGTTATATGTACGTTGATGCAGGGGCTGACCTGATCATAGGCTCGCACGCGCACTGTTTGCAGGGCATCGAGTATTACAAAGGCGTGCCGATTTTCTACAATCTGGGTAACTTCTGGTTCAGCCACTACGACATCGATACGGGGCTGGTGGGCGTTACGATAAATGACGACAACACGCTTGAATGCACCTTCTACCCTGCCACACAGCGCGACTGCAAGACGACATATGTTGGCGGCGAGGCTGAGGGTCAGCGGATAATAGATGCGCTGAACAGTTACAACATAAACGCGACGGTGGGCGCAGACGGGGTTGTTACCGAGGATAAGTAATTCTTTCGCCGTGTGTCAAAAGCAGTACCGAAAAGAAACGGTTTGAATATAAATATGCACTGATTTTACTATCTACAGTCTGTTGGAAGTATATTCTATCTGAGACACTGCCACCGCTTCGCAACTCTACCACTCCACAAAAAAGAAAAATGCGCCACCCACACAGCTATGTGACAGGAAGAATATTCTGCTATCGCTTCCGCTTTGCGTGTAGCGTAGTTGAGTGTTCTGTAGGTATTTTACCCTGCACTGCAACGCGACGGTGGGCGCAGACGTGGTTGTGACTGAGGATAAGTAGGAACGAAACTTCCCTACCGCATTAGTTCATAGCCCCTAAAAATCAATTCGCCTTATAGCTGTACGGAAGAATATTCTGCCAGTACTCTTTGCGTTGGGGCGTGTATTAGAAGCAAAGGCAAGAAGCGCCGCCATTACCGCGGCACGCCACACACTCCGCCATCTTCACTAAAAAATAAAACAAATCGCCTTGTTCCCCACGCGGCAGGAAGAATATTCTGCCAGAGATTTTTTTTTTGGGCGGTATGTGCGTATTAGAAGTAAGGAAGGTAAGAAGCTCTATCCAACAATTGCAAGCACTGTACTCCCTCAGCTTCTGCACACTGATATATCGACACGCTTCCTAAAAAATCAATCACACAAGCAGTTTGTTGGAAGAATATTCCGCCAGCCTTTCTTTTTGAGAGATACATAGATTAAAATCAGAAGCAGGAAGCAAGAAACAATAGCCTTTCTGCGGCAAGCCTCTGCACCTTTCCGCCACGCCCTACCTGAAACACTGCCACCGCTTCGCAACTCTACCTACCACATATATAAGAAAAAACGCCGTTTCTTGCCATATATTTGCTGGATGAATATTCTGCCAGCATATTTCTTTGTGTGCGGTATGTTGTTGTATAGGTTTACGATTTCACGTTCTACCCTGCCCTGCTACTGTCGCAGCAGATGGTGTCGTGACTGAGGATAAGTAAATAAAAAAGTCGGGCTTAATGTCCGACTTTTGTTTTGTTCGGTTTTACAGCTTTACAGCTTATTTCCGCACTCCGAGCAGAATTTTGTGCCGCCGGGTTCAACGTTGCCGCACTTTGAGCACACCACGCTGTCGGCAGGTGAAACGGGCTCGGCTGCTTTTGCTGCGCTCATCTTCGCGCCGCACTCAGAGCAAAAGTTCGTACCCTCGGGCTCTTTGTTGCCGCAGCTGGGGCACACGAGCGATGTATCTTCGCCCTTTTCCTCTTTAGTCTCAGGCTCGGCGGTCTCAGGCTCCGCAGGCGCTGCGACAGCAGCATTTTCTTCTGCTTTTGCTTCTTCTTTAGGCTCGGCAGGCTTTTCTTCGGTTGCTTCGGCAGGCGCTTCTTCTACGGGCTCGGCAGGTTTTTCTTCAACTGCTTCGGCAGGTTCTTCAAGCTTTGCGCCGCAGTTTGCGCAGAATTTCATATCGCCGGGCTGGGTTATGCCGCATTTAGGGCACACCTTAGTGGTCTCGACCGCCTGCACCTCTTCGGGCATTTTAGTGCCGCACTGCGAGCAGAATTTTGTATCTGCATCTTCGATACTGCCACATTTTGCGCACTTTTTCTTACCCTCTGGCACGCTCTCGGCAGGGGTGGGCATGACGACTTTCGCGCCGCAGTTTGCGCAGAACGACGAATTGACCGACACATCGGCGCCGCAGTTTGAGCAAGGCACTATGCCCTTTGCGAGCTTGACTTTCAGCTCAAGGTCGTGTATCTCGTCGTTGAGCTTGTCTATCTCATCGCACATTCTGTCAAGCTCGGCATTCGATGCATTGCCGCGGTTGTCGTAGTAATACTTGCCCATGTCCTCATAGGTCTTTTTTATGTTGTTTTTTGCGGTATTTATCTGGCTGTTCAGCTTTGCCGTGCCTGCAAAAGTTTTGGTAGAGTCCGAAACGCTGGTAACGCCTGCGGATATCGTCTGCCCTATTTTATCAAAAAATGCCATAAATATTCTTCCTTTCAGCAATATATTCTATTATAATTATATTTTGATAACGCAAAAAAGTCAAGGGGCAAATTTGCCGACCTGACTTTTTATATGTTTTGTATAAATTTTTTGCGCCGCGATTGTACACTATTCCGAAACGGCTGTAACTTCTTCTGTCGGCTCGGTGGTCTGCACGGGGGTAGTTACCTCGGCAGTAACGCTCTCGCTGTCTGTAGGCGATGTGCTCTCCTCGGGGGTGGTCTCGTCTGTCGGCAGAACATCGCTTACGGTTGTTTCTGTAGCCGTGGCGGTTTCTGTCTCGCTGTTTTCGCCGTCTGCTTGCTCTGGGGTACTGCTTTCAGGGGCTTTGACTGTGCTGTCGGAAGGCGATGCCTCTTGCAGCTGCGATACGTCGACCAGCTTTCCGTACCGCTCCTCGGCGGCTTTGTTTACGGAAGAAACGCCGACTGTGACGCCGCTGTAGTAGTAGCGCAGTATCTGGTCGTATTTCAGCCCGTCTTTCACAGAGAGCAGCTGCGCGCCCCACTGAGACATACCCACGCCGTGACCGTAGCCGTATGTAGTAAAGCAGAAAGTGCCGTTATTATACGAAATATCGAACGCAGTAGAGAGCAGCGTATTTGTGCCTATCATATCCCTGAGCGATGCGCCGCTGATAGTTCGTGTGCCATCTGCCGAAGTTATCTTCACCGATGTTACATACTTGC
>CANRPG010000086.1 GCA_947632425.1 uncultured Clostridia bacterium
GCTACAGGCACAGGCGTTAAGATACTTGTAGCGGTGGTGCTGCTGTATTTTTCGTTCAAGCTGATAAACGCTCTGGCACGCAAGATAGAAAAGAAAAGCAGCCACAACCGCAAGATAGACAAAACGCTGATGAATACCTTTCTGTATCTCGGCAAGATACTGGCAAAGGGTCTTGTGGTGGTGTGCCTTGTAGGCTATCTCGGTATAGATACCAGCGGACTTACAGCACTTGTAACGTCTCTCGGCGTGTGCGTGGGTCTTGCGGTAAACGGCACGCTGTCAAATTTGGCAGGCGGCGCGCTTTTGCTGATAACACGCCCTTTCAAGATAGATGATTATATCGAAGTTGCAGGCTATGCAGGCACTGTTGAGGATATACGCATAGTTTCAACAAAGCTCGTAACGCCAGATAACAAGGTGGTCTACATACCCAACAGCACGGTGTCAACATCGGGTATAGTCAATTATTCCGAAAAACCGATACGCCGCGTTGATTTGGTTTTCTCTATAGCCTATTCGGACGACTTCAAAAGGGCAGAGAGCATTATTTCAGGTATTTTAGAAACGCATGAAAATGTTCTTGACGACCCCAGACCAACCGTAAGAATTATATCACACAGCGAGAGCAGTATAGACATCTGCTGCCGCCCGTGGGTCAAAAAAGACGACTACTGGGACGTTTATTTTGATATTACAGAACGCGTAAAACAGCGGTTTGACGAGAGCGGCATTGAGATACCGTTCAGACAGGTAGACGTTCATATGAAAAATGAAATGACAAGCGAGAAACAGAGAGAATTAAAGAAAAACAGAGAGAATTAAAGCGTATGCAAGATATAAATTAAAAATTCGGCAAAATGCATATTGACAAATCGCAAAAAGGCATATATAATAGGTAATGTTGCTTCGCACGACCTGACGTATGCTGACGGCAGGCGTAACGAGAAAAATTCAAAACGGAGGAAAAACTATATGTCAACTTATATGCCTAAGACAAGCGACATCAAACGCACATGGTATATCATCGACGCTGACGGAGTGCCCCTCGGCAGAGTGGCAGCAAAGGCTGCATCTATCCTCAGAGGAAAGAACAAGCCCACCTATGCTCCCCACGCGGACTGCGGTGATTACGTTATCATCATTAACACAGATAAGGCAGTTCTGACCGGCAAGAAGCTGGAAAAGAAAGCCTACAGATGGCACACCGGCTGGATAGGCGGTCTGAAAGAGATCAAGTATTCCAGGCTGATGGCGGAGAGATCCGACAAGGCTATGACTCTTGCCGTAACAGGTATGCTCCCCAACAATACGCTCGGTCGTAAGGCCGCAACACGCCTTCGGGTATTCAAGGGCGCTGAACACAATCAGGCTTCAAGAAACCCCGTTAAGTGCGAACTGTAAGAAAGGAGCAGTAGAATATGTACGAACCTAAAACACCTTTTTATTACGGCACAGGAAGAAGAAAACATTCCGTAGCAAGAGTAAGACTTTATCCCGGCTCGGGTAACATTACCATAAACGGCAGAGGGATCGACGAGTATTTCGGTCTTGAGACCCTCAAGCTGATCGTTCGTCAGCCGCTCAGTCTTACAAACAATCTTGAAAATCTCGATGTTGTTTGTACCGTTACCGGCGGCGGAGTTACAGGTCAGGCAGGCGCTATAAGACACGGTATCGCAAGAGCGCTGCTCCAGTTCAATGCAGAGCTTCGCCCGGAGCTTAAGAAAGCAGGCTACCTCACCCGTGACCCGAGAATGAAGGAAAGAAAGAAGTACGGTCTGAAAGCCGCACGCCGCGCTCCGCAGTTCTCAAAGAGATAATTTCACAAAACAATATCGCCCTGTCGGCATAATGTCGGCAGGGCATTTTTGTTGTTTGTCAGTGTTCAATGTGTTTTTTCGCTGACCCTTTTATACGGCTCTTTTACGTTGGTAAGTCCGAGGATGTAGTCGGTACTGGTGCCGTAAAACTTCGCCAGCTTTACCACTATACCGACAGGTACATCTCTTATGCCGCGCTCATACTTTGAATACAGCGACTGATCGCAGTAAAGATAATCAGCCACGGTCTGCTGTGTCAGGTCATTGTCCTCGCGAAGTTGTCTTATGCGTACATACATTTTTATCACCTGTAAATAATGATACAATATTTAGAAAAAAAGACTTGACAAATAGGACTATTTGTCCTATAATACTATATAGACAACTTGTCCTAAACAATTTTAATACTAAATGGAGGTATCCTTATGGAAAAACTGACTTACGAGAGCCTGCCGCCCTCGGCGCAAAAATCTTATAATTTTCAAGCAAATATAAGAAAACTGCTGATGTTCCTCGGCTGGGGAGTTGCAGCGCTTTTAGAAGTAATGAGCATTATCGACCTTATAAGAGGAGAGGGGGACATTCAGATGCTGCTTTATGGCAGTATCTTGATCGGAGGGATTCTGCTGGGCGCTGCACACTCTGTGCACTATGTCATAAACACTTTCAAGACTTGTATGCGAATAATACCGCTGTTTCCTGCTGACCTTGTTATATCGTTTATTGCGGCATCTTTTGTGTGGATAGCATTCTGTATGGCGAGCGGAGTGCTGCTGATCATTGATACAATATTGTTTATTTGCAAAAAGCCGCTCATCTATCCGTTTGAGATGAAATATTTTTTGCAGTCAAAAGCCGCACAGGCGGAGATCTTGGCTTCTGCAGCAAACGAATCATACAGCGAGGAAGTTATGAAAGACCTTGAAAATCTGAAATCAATGCTTGAAAAAGGTCTTATCACCCAAAAAGAGTTTGACGACAAAAAGGCAGAGCTTCTGGAGCTTATTTAACATCTTGAAACGCAAAAATATCCATACTTTGCGGTATGGATATTTTGTTATGTGTGCATAGGGCTTACTTGACTGCCGCGAATGCCTTGTCAAGCGCATCTATAAGGTCGAGAACGTTCTCGGTGCCGATAGACAGGCGTATCGTGTTGGGCTTTATGCCCTGGTCGAGAAGTTCTTCCTCACTAAGCTGCGAATGGGTGGTAGATGCAGGGTGTATCACAAGCGACTTCACATCGGCAACGTTTGCAAGCAAAGAGAAGATCTCTAAGTTATCAATAAACTTTTTCGCATCGTCCTCACTGCCCTTTATCTCGAAAGTGAAGATAGAGCCGCCTCCGTTCGGGAAGTATTTTTTGTAGATCTCGTGGCTTTCTTCGCTAGGCAGAGAGGGGTGATGAACAGCCTCTACCTGTGGGTGCTCGCTTAGGTACTTTACTATCTTCAGAGCGTTCTCAACGTGCCTTTCAACTCGCAGCGAAAGCGTTTCAAGCCCTTGCAGGAATATAAACGCATGGAACGGCGAAAGCGTCGCGCCTGTGTCTCTCAGAAGTATCGCCCTTATGTAGGTAACGTATGCGGCAGCGCCAACGGCATCTGCAAAGCTTACACCATGGTACGAGGGGTTAGGCTGCGATATCCACGGGTATGCGCCCGACTTCTTCCAGTCAAACTTGCCGCCGTCAACTATAACGCCGCCTATAGCAGTGCCGTGACCGCCTATGAACTTGGTCGCGCTGTGCACCACTATGTCAGCGCCGTATTCTATAGGTCTTACAAGATAAGGCGTGGCAAAAGTGTTGTCAACAACAAGCGGTATGCCGTGCGCGTGAGCGATGTTTGCTATCTTTTCAATATCTATAGCGTTTGAATTCGGGTTGCCCAGCGTTTCAATGAATATGGCTTTCGTTTTGTCGTTTATAGCCGCCTCAAAAGAGCCTTCAACTGTCGGGTCAACAAACGTCGCCGTTATGTTGCTGCTGAGCGGCAGGGTGTGCGCCAAAAGATTGTATGTTCCGCCGTATATCGTTTTTGAAGCTACCACATTCTCGCCCGATTTTGCAAGAGCCTGTATCGCGTATGTAATAGCCGCCGCGCCCGAAGCAAGCCCCAGAGCCGCAACGCCGCCCTCAAGAGCCGCTATCCTCTGCTCGAAAACGTCCTGCGTGGGGTTTGTCAGCCTGCCGTAAATGTTGCCTGCATCGCGCAGTGCAAAGCGGTCGGCAGCGTGCTGAGAGTTGTGAAAAACGTATGAAGAACTTGCGTATATAGGAACTGCGCGCGCATCGGTAACGGGGTCGGCGCTCTCCTGTCCTGCATGAAGCTGTATGGTCTCAAATCTGTATTTTGACATGATAATTACTCCTTTATATTATGTATTGTTGAATGTGTCGTAGTGTTGTCGAACGGGTGTAAACTGCGGTCACATTCGACAGTATCTTCTCAGTAAATTTGCTTTCATCGGTATAACCTCCTAAACCTATCTGTTTGGTATGCTTTTATTATATACCAACACACGCGATATGTCAAATTCAAATTTTCTATAGAGGGATATAGATTCAACCTATAATATAATACGCTGTCAGAGCCAGCCATTCGCGCAGCCAATATGTCGGCAGAAGATAAAGCCTTGTAAAGCCGCTTATCGAGTATACATTTTCATAGCCGCAGTCGCGCGCTATCAGCGATGCCCTGTACTGGTGGTAGCCGTCGGAGACTATAGTAATATCCAGCGGCAAACCCATTTCTTTCAGTATCTCGGCGGTGTATGAAAGGTTTTCCTCGGTAGAGGTCGAGCGATCCTCGGTAATAATGCGCTCCTCCGGCAGACCCTTTTCTATAAGGTATCTCTTCATCGCCTCCGCCTCGGAGATGTCCTCGCCTTTGCCCTGACCGCCCGAAACCACGCACATAACGCCGTCATTTTCTGTAAGGTATTCGTATGCCGCGTCAAGACGGTAGGTGAGCATCTGCGTGGGGCGCGTGCCTTTAACGCCGCAGCCCAGAACTACCACTACATTCGGCTTTTCGGGGCGCGAGTCGTATGCGTTTGCCATCATTACCGATAAAAATACAGCGTATGTTACGGCAACTACAATAAGCACCGCAATGCAGCAAAGTATTATTTTCCCTGCTTTCGTGTGCCAAAGAGGGAGCGAGCGCAGTTTGCCCCAGCCTATGGTGCAGGCAAGGGCGGCGGTGCACAGCAGTATTCCGAAAGCGTTGCCTGCGTTTAGTATGCCGCGCGTTATCGGCAGTATGAACACCGCCAGCATAAAAGCCTCGGCGGCGGCAAGCGAAAATTTGGCTATGGTGAGTATCTTCATTTTGTTTTCTCCTGCATTATGTCTTGTTGTAATATGTTTATTATATCACCCTTGCACCTTTAATGCAATTGTTTTCAGAATATTTTAAGATTTGCTCTTGAAAATGCGAAGGCTTTGTGCTATAATAATATCATGGCATACTACCTTTAGGTACGGCGCAAAATATGTTTATTATATTTCAGAATATGTTTTTTATACGGCGAAAATTTCCGATTTCTGCCCGAAGAAATGTATGTTTTAACAAACGATTAAAATGTAACGATTTGTTCATAAATTTATTGTGCAAAATTTACAACTGCCGACCGAATAAATTATGCTAAGTAACAATGTTAAAAAAATATCTGATTTTATCTTTGACAATTCTATAAAATATGATAAAATAGAATAAGACATCTGTTTTTGTAAATCAAATTTTTGAATTCTATAAATGTCACTTGAAAGGAGCAGTTATTCTATGTCAAAAATTATTGCGGTAACGTCCGGTAAGGGCGGAACGGGAAAATCTTCTATCAGCGCGTGTCTTGGTTATGCTCTTGCAAAGCAGGGCAACAGAACTCTTATCATCGAGCTCGACTTCGGTCTGAGATGTATGGATATAATGCTTGGTATGCAGGGTAATATTCCTTACGACCTCGGCGATGTTCTTGCAGGCACCTGCGACGTATATAAAGCAACGACTACGGTAAAGCTGGCGTCTAACCTCAGCGTTCTGTGCGCGCCTGCCGACCCGTTCGTTCAGCTCAAAGCGGAGGACATTGAAAAGATAACCACCGAGATGAGAAAATATTTTGAGTATATCATAATAGATACCTCGGCAGGTATAAACGGAAGCGTATTCGATATAGTTACCAATTCCGACCTTATACTTATCGTAACGACCCCCGACCCCGTGTGCACAAGAGATGCGCAGATGATGTCGGACGAGTTTTACAAGAGAGGCAACCAAAAGCAGAGACTTGTTATAAACAAGGCAAACAAGCGTGTGTTCGAGTATGAGTTCATGGACGACCTCGATGCTATCATAGATACCGTTGGCGTTCAGCTGCTCGGCGTTATACCCGAGGACAGCGCAATACCTCTTGCAACGGGCAAGGGCGCGCCGCTTTCTTCAAGTTCTATGGGATTCTTGGCGTTCTCAGCCATTTCCAGAAGAATAAAGGGCGAGCATATACCTATTCAGATCAAGATGCCGTAAGGCGTTGAGATAACAGCAAAGACACTATAATTTCATAAGTAAGAAGCCGGCACTATAAAACAACATGAAAGGAGATAAACTCCGATGAATATAGCACTTATAGCGCATGACACCAAAAAAGAGCTTATGGTACAGTTTTGTATCGCGTACTGCGGCGTTCTGAACAGGCATAATCTTTGTGCGACGGGAACGACCGGAAAGCAGGTATCAGAGGCAACGGGTCTTAGAATAACCAAGTACATGAGCGGCAAACAGGGCGGCGATCAGCAGATATCCGCAAAAATATCTTGCAATGAAATAGATCTGCTGCTGTTCTTCAGAGATCCTATCTCTGCCAAGCCCAACGAACCAAATGAGGCTGACCTGCTCAGGCTGTGTGACGTACACAACATACCCGTGGCGACCAACATCGCCACTGCCGAAGCCTTGATACACGCCCTTGAAAGAGGCGATCTTGACTGGCGTGATCTTGTTAATCCGTCAAGATAGGTTTTGAATGGTGTGAAAGTTATATATTTTAAAGGCATTGAAGCGGAGAGTAGACCGTGCTGCGTTATTTCAGAGAGAGCGCGTTTGGTGCGAGCGCTTGCGCAGTAAGGATTTTGAAGGACACCGCTGAGCCGCCGCCTGAAAATAAGGGCGGACGTGTGCTCCGTGCGTTAAACGGAAAGAGTGACTGCTTGAAAATTTTAACAAAGCAGTAAACAGGGTGGCAACACGGCAACGGTCGTCCCTTATGGGATGACCGCTTTTTGTTTTTTATATTATCGTGTTAAAGCATTAGCAGTAAAATATAAGAAAGGAATGTATTTATGGATCTTGTAGTAAAAAGACCGAAAGGAACGCAGGATATAACCCCCTCGGAGGTGTATAAGTGGCACACCGTTGAGAAGATAGTAAGCGAGACCGCCGAGATGTTCGGCTTTAAGGAAATAAGAATGCCAACGTTTGAAGATACCGCTCTTTTCGTGCGCTCTGTGGGCGATACCACCGACGTTGTGCAAAAAGAGATGTATTCAGTCACCGCAAAGGGCGATGCGCAGTTTACGCTCAGACCCGAGGGCACGGCAGGCGCAATAAGAGCTATGATAGAAAACGGCGTGCTCAACGAGGGCTTTCCGCAAAAGGTGTATTATGTTATATCATGCTTCAGGCACGAAAAACCGCAGTCGGGCAGGCTGAGGGAGTTTCACCAGTTCGGCTGTGAGCTTGTGGGCACCGCATCTCCTGCCGCCGATGCCGATCTTATAGCGCTGGCGAAAAACGTTATAGACAGGGCAGGGCTCAAGAATATAGAACTGCACATAAATTCTATAGGCTGCCCAGAATGCAGGGCAAAATATCACGCCGCGCTGAAAGAGTATTTTGCAGACAGAAAAGAGCAGCTTTGCGATACCTGCCTTGACAGGCTGGAGCGCAACCCTATGAGAATACTTGACTGCAAATCGCCGATATG
>CANRPG010000087.1 GCA_947632425.1 uncultured Clostridia bacterium
TATTCGCTGTGTATCGAGTTTTTCTGCTATTTTGCGTATGCGCTCGATCTCATCGGGCAGGCATACAAACGCCGAATCGCTCTTTACAGATCTTGCGAGCATAACGTTTCTCATCTGCGAGATAAGCTCGTCCACCAGCCGCTGCATATCCTTTGAGCGGTCATATAGCTGACCTATAATATCTATCGCCGTCACCGCATCTTTGTCTGCAAAACATTCTAAGAGCTTGAAAAGATAGTCGCGCTCAGCAATGCCTGCGGCAGCAGAAACGGTATCGAGATCTACATCTTTTGAATATGCTATGCACTGATCGAGCAGCGAAAGAGCGTCTCTCATGCCGCCGTCAGCAAGTTTTGCAACAAGCTCTGCGGCGCTGTCGGTAAGGGTAAAATCCTCGTTATCTGCAATATACAAAAGCCTGCTTTTTATATCTTCGGGAAGGATACGCCGAAAATCAAAGCGTTGGCAGCGCGAAACTATGGTTACGGGCACTTTGTGTATCTCGGTAGTCGCCAGCACGAATTTCACATACTCGGGCGGCTCTTCAAGTATCTTCAGAAGCGCGTTGAATGCGCTAGTTGAGAGCATGTGCACCTCGTCTATGATATACACCTTGTATTTGCAGCTCTCGGGCGTGTAGGCGGTGGATTCGCGCAGTTCGCGAATGTCGTCAACGCCTGTGTTTGAGGCGGCGTCTATCTCGATAATGTCAACAAGGCTCTCGTTTTCAAAAAGCCTGCACATCTCGCACTCGCCGCAGGGTGAGCCATCTTTGGGGGTTTTGCAGTTTATGGCTTTTGCGAAGATCCTCGCGCAGGTGGTCTTGCCTGTGCCTCGGCTGCCGGTGAAAAGGTATGCGTGCGCGGTCTTGCCCTCTTTTATCTGATTGCGCAAAGTGGTGGTTATATGCGGCTGAGATACCACGTCTTCCCACGAAGCAGGTCTCCATTTTCTGTATAAAGCCTGATACACCGCCGCACACCTCCTTAAATTTAATCCTCAAATCATAAACCCAACCTCGCAGCCAGAAGCAAGATATTCAGAAGCAAGAGGCAAGATGTGCATTTTGAAAAGTATGCACAAATCTATAAAAAGCAATTTCTTGCCTCTTGCCTCTAGGTAAACCGCAGGCATGAAAAACTACCGCAAAGCCTTACAAAGCATTTCTAACTTCTAACTTCTCACTTCTAACCTCTAATAGAAAATTCCGACACATAGGAGTGCAGGCGTGGCTGTGACACACAAAACAAACCGCTTAATGCTGCTCGGTTCCCCGCCTGACATGGTTCACAGCGTTTCATTGCACAGGACCTGCACACCTATAAGTCGGAAATTTCCGCGGCGACTTACCTGCTCTATTCATCTCAAAAGATATTATACCACACTTGCAAAAAAATTGCAAGCACTTTTTGCACATTTGCTTTTCCCCCTTGACAGCGGCGTAAAACGGTGGTATAATATGAATATGAAAACCGTTTTCATTTTTGAGAGGTGAACGAAATTGCCGCAAAACAGCTACAAAACACGGCAGAGAACGCTTATACTGAACTGCCTGAAAGACAACAAAGACCGCCATATTACCGCCGAGGAGATACATGAATATCTTCTGCGAGGGGGCGAGAGCGTTGGCATGACGACCATTTACCGCAATCTTGACAAGCTTCTGAAAGAGGGGCAGCTGCGGCGTTACGAGCTCGCACAGGGGCAGAGCGCTTGCTTTCAGTATGTTGACGGCGATGGCGACTGCCGTGAACATTTTCACTTAAAATGCGAGGGCTGCGGCAGGCTGATACACCTTGATTGTGACGATCTATCGAAGCTGTCAGAGCATATAGAAAAGGAACACGCGTTTTATTTAAACAGCTCAAAAACGGTGCTTTACGGGCTGTGCGCCGACTGCAAAACGCAAAAGGACAAGTGACATGATACGCAAAAAACTTAAAATATTTGCTATAATTTTAACCATGCTGCCGATGATGTTCTTTACCTCGTGCGGCGATACGGAAAAAAGCGGCAAACTCAGCATTGTGACTACCATTTTTCCGCCATATGACTTCGCGAGGGAGATCACGGGCGGCGAGTGTGACATACAAATTCTTTTGAAACCGGGGCAGGAGAGCCATTCTTACGAGCCGACGATAAAAGACATTCTCGCTATTGAAAACTGCGATCTGTTTATCTATACGGGCGGCGAGAGCGACGTCTGGGTGGAGGATATGCTGGCATCTTTTGACGAGCCTGTGAACGCTCTGCGGCTGGTAGATCTATGCGACGTTAAGGAAGAAGAGGAGATCGGCGAGGAGCACGACCACGAAGAAGAACATTCTGTAGACGAGCATGTGTGGACATCGCTGCGGAATGCGCAGGACATCTGCGGCGGCATTTGCGAGGAATTGTGCGCCATTGACATCGAAAACGCCGATGAGTACCAAAAAAACTGCGCCGCATACTGCGAAAAACTGAAAGAGCTTGACGGCGAATTTTCAGATGTTGTAAACGGCGGCAGACGCAAAACATTGGTGTTCGGCGACCGCTTTCCGTTTCGCTATCTCGCTGATGACTACGGGCTGGAATGCTACGCGGCATTTTCGGGGTGCAGCGATGAGACAGAGCCCAGCGCGGCAACTTTTGCATACCTTATAGATAAGATAGAGAGCGAAGATCTGCCTGTGGTTTTGTATATAGAATTTTCTGCTGAAAACGCTGCGCGCGCTATAGCAGAGCAGACCGGGTGCGAGGCGCGGCTGTTTCATTCCTGCCACAATGTTACGCAGGAGGAAATGCAAAGCGGCGTGAGCTATATCTCTCTAATGGAAGAAAATTTGCAGGTGCTGAAGGAGGCGCTTTACTGATGAGTTTGCTAAGTGTTGAGAACCTTACCGTGCAGTATGACGGCAGCGAGGCGCTGAGCGGTCTGAGTTTTGAGCTGGAGCAAGGTGATTATCTTTGCATTGTAGGCGAGAACGGCTCGGGCAAAAGCACGCTGATAAAGGCGCTTCTGGGGCTTAAAAAGCCCGACGGCGGCAGCATAACCTACACGGGACTGGCGCAGTCGCAGATAGGCTATATGCCGCAGCAGACCGACATTCAGCGCGATTTTCCAGCATCGGTAATGGAAGTTGTGCTGACGGGCTGCCTTAAAGCAAACGGCAGGCGACCGTTCTTTTCTGCAAAAACAAAAAAGCTCGCGCTTGAAAACCTTGAAAAGACAGGCGCGGCGCAGCTTGCAAAAAAATGTTACGGCGAGCTTTCGGGAGGTCAGCAGCAAAGGGTGCTTATGGCAAGGGCTTTGTGCTCTACCGAAAAGCTGCTTATTCTTGACGAGCCCGTTGCAAACCTTGACCCGAAGGCGACAGACGAGCTTTACGCGCTGATAGACGAGCTTAACAAAAAGCACGGCATAACCGTTATAATGGTATCGCACGACATACGCTGCGCTGCAATGCAGGCAGGCAAAATTCTGCACATTGACAAAACGCTGGTGTTTTTCGGCACGACTAACGACTATATAAACTCGCCCGAGGGCAGGCGGTTTTTAAGCCACTCTCACCACGATATATGATACTTGGGGTACAATAAAATGGACAGTATGATCAAACTTCTGCAAATGACTTTTATACAGCGCGCTTTGATAGTGGGCGTGCTGGTGTCGCTCTCGGCGGCGCTTCTGGGCGTGCCGCTGGTGCTGAAGCGGTACTCTATGATAGGCGACGGGCTTTCACACGTAGGCTTCTGCGCGCTTTCCGTCGCGGCGGTGATGAACTGGGCGCCGCTGTATTTTTCAATACCTGTAGTAGTGATCGCGGCGTTTTTGCTGCTGCGGCTCTCGGGCAAGGAGAAGATAAAGGGCGATGCCGCAACGGCTCTGATAACCACAAGCGCGCTGGCTGTGGGGGTAATTGTCACGTCTTTCGGCAGCGGCATAACGACCGACATAAACAGCTATATGTTCGGCAGCATACTTACCATGAGTAAGTCAGATGTGCGGCTGAGCATTGTGCTCTCTGTGGCGGTTCTGGTGCTTTTCGTGCTGTTTTACAACAGACTTTTAGCGGTGACGTTTGACGAAACTTTTGCTAAGGCTACGGGCATAAAGGCGCAGCTATATAATATGCTGCTCGCGCTGCTGACCGCGCTGACTATAGTGCTGGGTATGCGAATGATGGGCACTTTGCTTATATCGGGGCTGGTGGTGTTCCCTGCCCTGACCGCGATGCGCGTGTTCAAGCGTTTTCGCTCGGTGATGATATGTTCGGCGTGCGTTTCGGTGGTGTGCTTCGTGGTGGGTATGATCGCATCGTATGTGTTCTCTGCCCCTGCCGGCGCGAGCGTTGTGGCTGCGAACCTGCTGGCGTTTCTGGTGTTCTGGCTGGTGGGCGCGGTAAAATACCGCTGATCATAAATGCTTGTAGTAGGTTTTTGTATCTGTAAGACCCAAGAGGTAGTCAACGTTAGTTTTGTAAAAATTTGCAAGGCGAATGAGCACATCGGTCGGCACATCGCGCTGACCTAATTCATAGTTGCTGTACACCTGCTGTGAGCAGTGGAGAAATTCGGCTATATCGCTTTGTTTCAGGTCGGCATCTTCGCGCAGGTCGCGTATTCTTTTGTATTGCATATGATCTCCTCCAAATCGCAGTATGCTATAAAAAATATATCATACTGCAATTTGTTGTACGGTTTATACTGCAATTTGCAGTATGGGAGAATATTTTTTGTTTATACAGGCATTTGTTTTGCGCTTACGCGCAAGCCTGCGGAGCAGTTTAACGCTCAACCGTAATTTGCTTTCCTCTCATTTTGAGTAAACCAGCACTTTCGTGCGCTTTACTTGTTAGGATTTTTTCACTTCGTTTGGCGTTCGCTGCTAGAGGTTAGAAGTGAGAAGTTAGAGGTTAGAAATGGTTTTGCGGCTTTTGCACGTGCTTACTATTTCTGCGGTTTAGAAAGAGGCAAGAAGCAAGATGTGTGGACTTTTCACTTTGCGCGGCGTTCTCTGAGAGAACGCGGAAAAATAGTCAGGTCTTCTCAAAGGGAACGCCCTCTCTTGCATGGGCGTAGCGTTCCCTTTGGGAACGCTCGAAGAATTATTTCGCACCAAAAACTAAAAGCGAAATAATTCTTCCCTCGCGGTCGTTTACGACCGCTACACCCATTTGCGGAGCGCCTGCCGTATGGGGCTTTCGCCGTCTGCGGACGGCGACGAGGGTTTCACCCTCTACCTGACGACCCTTTTGAAAAAGGGTCGATCGAAAACTTTTCCTTTCTTGACAAGATTTAAAACTTTTGCGCGTCATGGCGGTCAACATGTGCGCTCGGAAGAAGCCTCGCAGAGGGTTCTTCTGCACTTGACCGGCTGCTTGTCAGGCGGTCAATGTGTGAGCGCCGCGCGTAAGCGCGATCATAAAAAAGACTTGCCCTAAAACTCACCCTTTCTTGACAATATAGTATGTGTGTGATAAAATATTTTTACACATATTTTTCTTGTTTTTATCACATGATTTTCATAAAAGAGAGTTAGAATATTTTCGGGAGATGATAAAATGGCTGCGACCAAAATTCTTATTGCCGATGATGAGGAAAAAATCCGCGAGGTGGTGCGCGAATACGCTGAGTTTGAGGGCATGCTGGTAACAGAGGCGTGCGATGGCATGGATGCCGTTGAAAAGGTCAAAAACGGTCGGTTCGATGTGATAATCCTCGACATCATGATGCCGCGTTTAGACGGCTACTCGGCGTGCAAAGAGATAAAAAAATACTCCGCGGCGCCCGTTATTATGCTTTCGGCACGGGGCGAGGAGTATGACAAACTGTTCGGTTTTGAGCTGGGCATCGACGACTACGTTACAAAGCCGTTTTCTCCCAAAGAGCTTATGGCGAGGATAAAAGTCGCAGTGAAGCGGCACGCCGAAAACGCCTTGGAAAAAGATGTTTTCATGTACGACGGGCTGGAGATAAACTTTACCGCGCGAGAAGTCAAGGTCAACGGCAAAAAAGTTTCTATGACCCCAAAAGAATACGACCTGCTGTTCTATCTTGTGCGCAACGCCAACATTGCTCTTACAAGAGAAAAACTGCTTGAAGAAGTGTGGGGCTACGACTTTTACGGCGACGACAGGACTGTTGACACGCACATTAAAATGCTTCGCAACAGTCTGGGAGAGTTTCGCAGCCACATAATCACGCTGAGGGGAATGGGATACAAGTTTGAAAAATAAGGAAGGACAAAAACGCAGAAAGCTGCCTGCCTTTGGCATAAAAACGCACATCTGGCTGAGCTTTATGTTCTTCACGCTGCTGGTCATCGCGCTTATATGGCTGTTTCAGTACGTACTATTAAAAAGCCACTACCAGAGCATGAAGATGAACGATCTTTCAAAGGCGGCGAGCGAGATATCTCAGAGCGTTAAAACGGGCGACATACAATTTCGCATACGCGAGACTGCCTTTCAAAATTCGTTCTGCATAATAGTTACCAACTCGCAGTGCGGCTACGAGATAGGCGAAAACGCTATGGGCAGTTACTCGGTGCTTGACAGCGACCGCAGAAACAACTACAGCCGCTATATTTATGATCTGAAAAACAGGCTGGCAGATTCGGGCAAAAAGGCTATTGCGGTGCAGGCTGTAGACGGCGACGATTCTATAAAAAGAATGATATACGTAACGACGATAAAAGGGCTTTCGGGCGCGGAGCACTACCTTTTTATAGAGAGCTCGCTGGAGCCTATTGACTCTACCGTGAACATAATAATGCAGCAGCTGTGGATAATAACCGTGATACTGCTTGTTGCGGCGTTTATTATAACTATGATAGTATCGCGCAGGCTTTCAAAGCCGCTGGTATCGCTGACAAACACGGCTGAGGTATTCGCGAAGGGCAACTACAAGGTAAATTTCGATCAGGCGCAGTACAAAGAGATAGAACAGCTTTCGCAGGTGCTCAATTACGCAGGCTCGGAGGTATCTAAGGTAAATGAGCTGCGGCGCGACCTTATTGCAAACGTATCGCACGATCTTCGCACGCCGCTTACAATAATCAAGTCATACGCGGAGATGATACGCGACCTTTCGGGCGACGTACCCGAAAAGCGTGAGCAGCATCTGGCGGTTATAATAGACGAATCTGACAGGCTGAGCAATCTTGTCAACAGCATACTGGAGCTCTCGAAACTTGAGAGCGCGGCGAGGGAACTGCACATTCAGCCGTTTGAGATAAGCGGAAAACTTCGCGAGGTAATGCAGCGTTACCGTGTGCTTAACGAGCGCGACGGCTACAACATAACCTTGCAGACAGACGGCGAGGCGATGTGCGCGGCTGATGTAGCGCTTATCGAGCAGGTATTTTACAATCTTATAAACAACGCTGTGAACTACTGCGGCGAGGACAAGGCGGTTCTGGTGCGGCAGATAAACAAGGAAAACTGCGTGCGTGTGGAAGTCACCGACCACGGCAAGGGCATACCGAAAGAGCAGCTGCCGCAGATATTTGACCGCTACTACCGCGCGCCCAAAGCAACGCGAGATGTTATAGGCACGGGGCTGGGGCTCTCGATAGTGAAGGAGATACTGAAGCAGCACAGGTTTTTGTTCGGCGTGATGAGCGAGGAAAATGTGGGGTCAACATTCTGGGTGGAGATCGCTAGGGAAAAAGAGAATAAGTGACCTGAGAAGCAGAATTAGTGAAGAGTGAAGATCGAAGAGTGAAGAGTTTAGAGTTAAGGTGCGGCTTACGCAGTGTCTTGTCGGCTTTAGCCTCCAAGCCACAATGAAAGAATTACTTCGGCGAC
>CANRPG010000088.1 GCA_947632425.1 uncultured Clostridia bacterium
AGGCTCTCTCTTGCAGAGCCTCTCCTCTGCTAAAACAGTCCACAGGACTGTTTTAGCATTCACCTCTTGCAGAGCGCACGTTGTGTTTTGTGGGGCGCCGCCCCACACCCTGCAAGCCTTTTGAAAAAGACTTGACCGAAAACTTTTATTTTCTTGACAAGAATTTAAAATACGCGGCTTTAGCCGCACCTTAACTCTAAACTATTCATTATTCATTATTCACTATTCACCACACGTTGACCGCCTGCAAGCAGTCGGTCAAGTGCAGAAGAACCCTCTGCGAGGCTTCTTCCCATTCATTATTCACTATTCACTAATTCTGCTGCTGCAACACTCATTCATAAATATATACAAAGAAATCGGAGGCATTGAAATGGCAAAGAAAAGAGTCGCAGTGATATTCGGCGGAAGATCAAACGAGCACGATATTTCGCTCATTTCCGCATCGTATATCATAAACAACATTCCTCGCGACAAGTACGAAGTAATTATGGTGGGCATCACCAAAAAAGGACGCTGGCTGCACTATATCGGCAGCGTTGAGGAGATAAAAAACGGCAAGTGGGTAGAGCACAGTGATAACGTGCCCTGCATTTTAAGCCCCGACCCATTAGATCGAGGCTTCATTGAGACCATGCCCGACGGCGAGGTCAGCAGACTGAAAGTAGACTGCATCTTCCCTGCCCTGCACGGCAAAAACGGCGAGGACGGCTCAATTCAAGGGCTCTTCCAGATGTCTCAGATACCCTACGTCGGCTGCGATATGCTCTCGTCAGCCTGCTGTATGGATAAAGAGTTCGCGCACAGAATACTCGAAAGCGGCGGCATAAAAATGGCGAAATGGCTGCCCGTGCGCCTGCGCGACCTAGATAAACTTGACAAACGCTGCGAGGAGATAACAAAGCAGCTCAAGTTCCCGATATTTATAAAACCCTCGCGCTGCGGCTCGTCGGTGGGCATCTCAAAAGCGTATGATATAAAACAGCTGCGAGAGGGCATTCAGACCGCATTTTCGCACGATACCAAAGTTCTCGTTGAGCAGGGTATCGAGGGCATCGAGTGCGAGTGCGCCGTTATGGGCAACGATAAACTCACCGTTTCCACCGTCGGCGAAATAATGCCTGCAAACGATTTTTACGACTACGAAGCAAAGTATACCGTGCCGCAGGAGCAGACCAAAATACCTGCCACTTTCGGTAAAGATGTAATAGAACAAATACGCGATACCGCCGACAAGGCCTACCGCCTTATAGGCTGCGAAGGTCTTGCCAGAGTTGACTTTTTCTACACCAGCGAGGGCGAAGTCGTGCTGAATGAAATAAACACCATGCCCGGTCATACCCCTATAAGCATGTACCCCAAGCTTATGGAAAACACCGGTATGCCGGCGCAGGAGGAAATGGACAGACTCATCACCCTCGCCTTTGAAAGGACACAGCTATGACAGCGGCTAACAGACCTATAGGAGTGTTCGATTCGGGTATAGGCGGTCTTACCTGCCTTAAAGAACTCAAAGAGCTGCTGCCCCATGAAGATATAGTCTACCTCGGCGATACAGCGCGTGTGCCATACGGCACCAAAAGCCGTGAAACAATAGCAGGGTATGCACGGCAGGATATAGCTTTTCTGAAAAAATTCGATGTAAAACTTGTCCTCGTCGCCTGCGGTACAGTTTCTTCCGTTATGGAAAGCGTACCGATATTTGAAGGCAGCGGCGTTGAAAATTACAGCGGCGTTATTTCCCCTGCCGTAAGCGCCGCGGTCAGGGCTACAAAAAACGGCAGAATAGGCGTTATCGGTACGCCTGCCACAGTGCGCAGTCAGTGCTACACAAACGCCATAAAGGCAATAGATGTAAGTATTCAGGTCTTTTCGCGCGCCTGCCCTATGTTCGTCCCGCTCGTTGAAAACGGCTATACCGACAGAGAAAACAAAGTAACGCGCCTTATCGCAGATGAATATTTAAGCGAAATGGTCAAAGAGAATGTAGATACCCTTATCATGGGCTGTACCCACTATCCGCTGCTTAAAGATATTTTTTCGGATATAATGGGCGGCGGCGTTTCGCTTATCTCACCGGGGGCAGAGGCAGCAAAATATGCGCTTTCTCTGCTTTCAGAAAAGAACCTTCTCAGCGATAAGACCTCGGGCGGCTCGTGCAGCCTCTACTGTACCGACAGCGAAGAACTTTTTGCCGACAACGTTGCCTCATTTCTGGGCAGCGATATAAACGCATCAGTAAAAAAGTGTATTCTTTGATATAAGGAGTTACCACGCAAATGAACAACAGACCGCAAAGATGTTTGATACACCTCGAAAGCACCCAGCGCGATGAAGAAGGCGTTTCAAGCATGAAAATAGACAGCGACGGCGAGCTTCTCCTGACAAGCAGCGGCTGCGAGATAACATATGACGAAGTAATGGATCAGTCGTTTGGCGAAACGCAGGTGCGTATCACGGTCAGCAAGCGTGGGGGCGATACCTACGTTATATTGCAGCGCGGTGTGGGCGGCGCTTCCAAGCTTATTTTAGAAAGCGGCAAACGCCACATCAGCAACTATGTCACACCGTTCGGCGCGCTGAATTTTTACGTCACCACAAGCAATATCAGATACGATTTTGACGGCAAGCACCTCACTCTGGATCTCACCTATACTTTAGAACTGGGCAACGTCGCGGCAGGAGAGTTTTCTATCGCTCTCACCGCAGATATACGGAATAATACAAGATCACGATAAACATTATTTTGAAAGGAAATGAAAAATGGACGACAGTCAAATACCGCGAGGCAGCGCGCTGCCACCCCTTATGACATCCGAAAAAGCAGGCGTTATCACCACTCTGGGCGAACCCTGCGAACCTTTCGGCGAACTCAGCTTTTTTAAGATGACCGACGTTTTTTACGATAAGGCTTATGCACTCGATGAAGAGGGCTGCGAATTTTTCCTGCTTGAGGATATGACCTCTCTCGCAGAGATCCGCGCAGCCGCCTTTGCCTGCCGCAGACTTGAAAAACCCATAGTCGCAGTTTTAGATGCCAAAGATGAGGACATCGAAACTATGGGCGGCGCAGAGCTTGCGTTTCTCATCTCGCTGCAAAATATCGGCGTTTCGGCTCTGTGTATACGCTGTTGCAACAGCGATCATTTGGTCGAGCTTTTCACGCAGCTCTACCCCTACAGCCGCATACCGCTTATGGCAAAACTTTACGCAGGCAAAGTCAAGGTGCATCAGCTGCGTCAGCTTATTTCCGGCGGTGTTGATATGTTTGACTGCCGCGAAATATCGCAGGCTGAAATGCAGGTAGCAGCGGTCGAGCTTCGCCGCATAGGTGAGCGCGCGCAAAAGGAAGATATATCTTTCGTTGCCGCAAACGAGGAGCAGGCGTTCTTTCTCAGCCCCGAAAGCATGACCTTTTCGCCGCTTATAGATATAGAATGCGATATGGCAACCGAGCTTGTAGACCTTGAAGATGAATCTTACGACTGCATAAGCATAATAATAACAGAATTTGACGACGGTTTTCGTTTCAGCCAGAATATGCACTATCTTTCAAGACCTATTATGTTCACTACCGAAAACCCCGAGGCTCTGCGAATGGCGCTTCAGTATTACAACGGCAGAGCGCTCGTGGACTCCAAATGCGGCATAGACGAAGAGACCCTTGAAAGCATAGCAAACGATATGGGAGCAATAATTTATTAGGGCGGTGTGAGTATGTTCAACAAAAGAGGACTTATAAAAATTTCGGCTCTTCTTATGGCTGCGCTTGTGATACTCGCTGCGGCTGTAGTGGTTTTTCAGTACAAACAAGTGGACTACATCTTCAACGGCAAAATGGTAGCCGCAACGGTGGTAGAAGACCTCGGCGGCGATAGGGTGAAGGTCGTCTATGCCAGTGACGGCGGCGAGGAGATCTTCGCGAAAGCCATAGTTAAGCAAAATATCGCAAAAGGCGATAAACTCAACCTTTACTACAGCAAAAAGCACACCGACGTGCTCTACCAGATACCCAGCCGCTCAATGATAATAATGTTCGATATAGCTTTGCTTTTCGTAGAATTCTTAGGCTGGTCGCTCGTCATGCGCATACTCAAAAAACTGCGCAAGTACAAAAAGCTCGAGAAAAAAGGCGTAAAAACGCAGGCAACGATAACGTCCGTCAAAAATACGAGCGGAGTTCTGGGCGCAGATATCGAGTTTACAGATACCGCCGGCGGCAAGCGCACGACCGTCTACTACCCCACCAGCGACATACCGAATGTGGGTGAATATTTGGACATCATCTATTACATTAAGCGCACAGGCAAAATAGTTTTCATAGTACCAAAGGACGAATAAGCATGAAAAAGGAAGTAATTTTGAGGATAGCGGCGGTCGCGTTTTTTGGCGCGGCGTGCCTTTTCTGCGTCTATAAAACAGACAAAGCCGTTGCTGCCGTAAGGTTCGTATCATCGGCGTTTTTTCCTGTTGTTATAGGTCTTGCGGCTGCCTTTATAGTCAATATTCCTATGTCAGCGCTGGAGCGCCTTTATATCCGCATACGCGCTTCTCTCAAAAAAGAAAAATCCAATAAAACAGACAGTAAATCAAAAGGTAAAAAGTCCAAACTTTCGGACAAACAAATCACCCTTTCCGAAAATGAGCAAAGAATACTCCGCTCGTGCAGTATTGTAATTACCGTGCTTCTTATTGCAGGCGTGATAGCTTTTGTGCTTTTTCTCGTTATCCCCGAGCTTCGCGACAGTATGTCGTCACTCGGCGATGCAGCCGCGCAGCTTCCCGAAAAACTCTCCCAGCACCGCGGCGACATCGAAGATTTTTCGCCTACGCTCGCCTATTATATCTTTGATTACGATAAATCGCAGCTTGCCGAAAAGGTCGCCAACTGGGCTGTAAAAGGCTCGCCGCTCGCTATCGACCTTGCGTTTCTTATAATAAAGTCAGCCGCCATGCTGGTCTACTATATCATAGCGGCGTTCATAATAATGGTAAGCGTTTTGAAAGAAAAAGACCGAATAATGGCGCAGACTAAAAAGTTTCTCGCCGCGCATTTCAACTGTGTCAAGCTCGAGCGCGTGTTTAAAGAACTGCGAAATATCTCCTCGATCTTCTCCAGCTTCATCACCGGTCAGTGCCTCGAAGCATGCATACTAGGCCTTATGTTTCTCGTCTCCATGACTGTGCTGCGCTTCCCCTATGCGCTCGTCGTAAGCTCGCTCATCACCGTCTCCGCGCTGATCCCCATATTCGGCGCGTTCATAGGTCTCGCTGTCGGCGTGGTACTTATCGTCATAGTGTCGCCCGTGAAAGCTATCTGGTTTGTAGTCCTGTTTTTTGTACTCCAACAGCTTGAGGGCAACCTCATCTACCCCAGAGTCGTCGGCGGCTCGGTGGGTCTGCCGCCCCTGTGGACTTTGCTTGCAGTAATCATCGGCGGCGATATGTTTGGCATTCTGGGCATGATATTTTTCATTCCCGTGTTCTCCGTAATTTATTCCGCCCTCTCGCAGATAGCTCACACCCATAAAGGAGGCAAGCGCAAAGTTGAAAGTACCTGAAGAATTTTCCCGAACCGCCTCCCTCCTCGGCGAAGAAGCCCTCCAAAAGCTATTTGATGCTAAAGTAGCAGTGTTCGGTGTCGGCGGCGTTGGCGGCTATGTCGTAGAAACCCTCGCCCGAAGCGGCATCGGCAGCCTTACTTTGGTTGACAGCGATACAGTTTCATTAAGTAATATCAACCGCCAAATAATTGCTCTGCACAGCACTGTAGGTATGCCGAAAGTAGAAGCCTTTGCCGCACGTGTGAATGACATCGCGCCTCGGTGTACCGTCACCCCTCTGCAAATGCTCTACCTGCCCGAAAATGCAGATTCTTTCGATATTTCGCCGTATGATTATATCGTAGATGCCGTGGATAACGTATCCGCAAAAATAGAACTTGCTGCCCGTGCAGAAAAAGAGGGCGTAAAAATAATCAGCAGTATGGGCATGGGCAATAAGCTAGACCCCACCGCTATAGAAGTTTCAGATATTTATAAAACTTCCGTCTGTCCTCTCGCCAGAGTTATGCGCCATGAGCTCAAATCGCGCGGCGTTAAAGGGCTGAAATGCGTATATTCAAAAGAGCCGCCCGTAAAAACAGGCGCGCGCACCCCGTCAAGCTGTGCGTTCGTGCCGTCAGCCGCAGGGCTCGTGATCGCCTCCCAAGTCGTAAAGGATATAATTTATGGAAAGTAATAAACGCGCTCTCACACGGGCGCAAACGGTCATGCAAAGCATAACAACAGCGTATTCGCACACCCTGCTTACACCTTTTTTCAAAGCAATATCACAGTACCGCCTCATAGATAGCGGCGACAAAATTGCCGTCTGCCTCTCGGGCGGCAAAGACAGCGCGCTTCTCGCCATGCTGATGATGCACCTCTCACGCCTGCGTGACAACATCGAGGTAAAGTATATCTGTATGGATCCCGGCTATACAAAAGAAAACCGCCGAAAGCTCGAGGAAAACTGCGCCGCGCTTGAAATACCCGTCCATATTTTTGAAACAAACGTGCTTCAGCTTTCTGAGAAGCAGTCCGAAAAATCACCCTGTTTCGTCTGCGCTCAAAAACGCCGCGGCTGGCTGTATAAAACCGCGCAGGAAATGGGCTGCAACAAAATAGCCCTCGGTCATAACTTCGACGACGTCATAGAAACCACCGTCATGGGTATGTTTTTCGGCGGTCAGATACAGGGTATGCTGCCCATGGTCAAAAGCAACCATTTTCAGGGCATGAGGCTTATCCGCCCCATATGCACCGTCCGCGAGAGCGATATCGTAAGCTGGGCTAAAGACAACGATCTGAGTTTCCTGCGCTGTGCCTGCAAATTTTCGCAAGGCGAGAACGCCTCAAAGCGCGCCTATGTAAAGCAGCTTATCGCGCAGATAGAAAAGGACGTGCCAAACGTCAAGCAAAATATTTTTCATGCGCTCTCCACCGCCGACTGCGATACGCTGATAAGCTATAAGGCAAACGCCGTCCGCCATAACTTTCTCGAGCGGTTTGATAAATGAAGCTGATATTCGCGCTTACGCGCAGCGCAGGAGCGCACCACCCCCATACTCTCTGCCCAACTTCCCCTTTCCTGTTCTCTCCCCACGCTGCCGGAAGTATTTTCTGCCAGCCTTTCTTTTGAGAAGTTTGTGAGAGAGAATATATTATAATCTTAGAAAAATTATATAATTCGTAGTAAGTACAAGTCTCAACTTCTTGCCTCTTGCTTCTATCGCTAAACCATAGAAATGGAAAGTCTGCACGAGCGTCGCAAGATAATTTCTTACATCTAACATCTCACTTCTGACTTCTAATAGCGTACCACCCCCCACACTCTCCGCCCAACTCCCCCCTTTCCTGCTTTCCCTCTCCACACCGTTGGAAGAATATTCTACCACACCACCTCCGTTCTCCCCGCCCTACTCTCTCCTCAACCATTCCTCTCTATTACCTCCACCCCCCTCAAAATATCGCTCACCCCACACCGATGGAAGTATATTCTTCCAGCACTTTTTCGTTGGGCGTTCTGTGTGTAGTGTATATTATGATCCCCCAAAACATTTCTCTTGACTTTCCCAAAACCGTATGATATGATAATTAAGGCATTGCAGCCAAATTTAAAAAGACCAGCTATAAAAAGTCAATAGGAAAAGCAAAAAAATTTTCATAACCCCAGAAAAATGAATAACACATTTT
>CANRPG010000089.1 GCA_947632425.1 uncultured Clostridia bacterium
CACTTTTCCATTATCATAACGCCCGATGAGTACAGCTGCAAGCCCTTTTCAAAGTCCTTTGAGTAGTAGTCGAACGGCGTTTTCGAGGGTATGAACAGCAGCGCATCATAAGTGGCAGCGCCCTCGTTGTGGGTGTGAATGTGCGCGGCAGGCGGATAAAAATCGCCGAACTTGTCAGCATAAAAGCTGTTGTAGTCGTCGTCCGTCAGCTCCGACTTGTTCTTCTTCCACAGCGGAACCATGCTGTTTATAGTCTGTATCTCACGGTGTACTTCTGTCGGGTTGCCCTCGTCGTCATAGTGCTGATGCTCAACTTCCGTCTTGATAGGGAAGCGAATGTAATCTGAATACTTCTTCACAAGCGACTGTATCTGATATTGATCGAGATATTTAGAATACTTCTCATCGTCGGTGTCGTCTTTCAGCGTAAGTATTATCTCCGTGCCGACGTCCTGTTTGTCGCAGTCGTCTATCGTGTAGCCGTCAACGCCCTCCGACTTCCACTCATATGCCTTGTCGCTGCCGAAAGCCTTTGTGCGCACGGTAACTTCCTTAGCCACCATGAACGCCGAGTAAAAGCCAACGCCGAACTGACCTATTATCTGAGATTCATCACCCAGCTCGTTGTCAGTCTTGAAAGCCAGCGAGCCGCTCTGCGCAATAGTGCCCAGGTTGTTTTCAAGCTCCTCTTTGGTCATGCCTATGCCATTGTCGCGAATGGTAAGAGTGTTTTTGTCCTTGTCTGCCTCTATAAGTATCTCAAAATCATCGTGCTTCATGCCAACGCTCTCGTCGGTCAGCGACTTGAAATACAGCTTGTCAATGGCATCACTCGCGTTTGAGATTATCTCACGCAGAAATATCTCCTTGTGCGTGTAGATAGAGTTGATCATAATGTCTAAAAGCCTTTTCGATTCGGCTTTGAACTGCTTTTGTTCCATGATTTTTATCTCCCTTGAAAGAATTTTAGCACTCTCGCTCTTCAAGTGCTAAATATATTATATCATATACTTTTGCGACTTCAATATATGTAATGATTTTTTAATATTTTATTTACAAATATTTAATAGTTGCAAAATGCGTGAATATCTGTTATAATAACAATATCTATATATAAAGAGGACTAACCATGGATAATTTCGGCTATGGCGGCTTCGGCGGCTTTAATAACTTTAACAATATGAATATGAATTACGACTACCAGCTTTATGCGGCAAGAATGAACGAGCGGCGGCTTCTGAAAAGAAATGCATCTATCCTCGGCGTGCTTTTGCTGCTTTACGAGCTTTTGTGTTATGTCGTAGGCAGGGTAACGCTTTTTGTAATAGTGTATATCCACAGCGGCGTGCTTGCCTTTCCTGTAGGCAGCAGCTTTAACAATATACTGCGCGGCGATGACTTTTATTTTTCTACCGCGGTAAACATGGGATTTTCCTGCATCGTCGTCGTCGTGTCTGTTATAGTCCTGCTTCTTATCGCCAGACTGGGCTTCAAAGTAGACCTTACGCACATCTACCGCTTTGAAAAAGGGCAGGGAAAGACAATAGCCACCTGTTTTCCTGCGGTAATGCTTACGAACCTTGCGCTGGCAACTATAATAGGTATGATAGTTTCGTACCTTTCTTCATACGGCATCACCGTGCCGCAGGCTGACTTTTCCTACACCGACATCTCTGCGGCAGCGTTTGCAATGCAGATACTCTACGGTGTTGTAATAGCCCCTCTTGCAGAAGAAACATTATACCGCGGTCTCGCGATACACCTCCTCAAACCCTACGGCAAGGGCATGGCAGTTATAATATCCTCGCTGGTGTTTGGTCTTATGCACGAAAATATTCCGCAGGCAGTAAACGCATTCTGCTTCGGACTTGTCATGGGCAGCATAACCGTCAGCTGCAATTCTGTAATACCCACAATAGTGGTGCATATGCTGAATAACGCCTTGGCGCAGATACCCGACATCGCCGACATTATCGGCAACGATGCTCTGTATCAGGTGTATTATGCCTTAGCTATACTCAGCCTTGTGATAGGTCTGTATATCATATTTGCGCACCACAGAAAAATACGCCTTCCCAAAGACGAAAACTGCGTTATGCAAACAGGGGAGAGATACAAGACCGCCATGCTGTGTATGCCTATGGTGTTCTACTGGCTGTATCTGGCTTATCAGTATATCTCAAGCTTCATTCTGGCGAATATATAAACAAAAAAGGCTCATTTGTGTGAGCCTTTTTATTATGCTTTTTACCAGTATGTCACAAATTCCTGTACCCAGTATTTTGTGTGAGTTGTGCTGTCGTAGTAATAGCCTATGCCTATGTGAGTGAACTTTCCTACCGGCGTGCCGTCGCTGTGAGTGCTGTTGCCGCCGAGAATGTTGGTAAGGTGTCCCGTTGATTTTTCCCAGCTTGCTACAACCTTTTCTGGTGACAGCTGACCGTATGCTATGTTCTCACCGCGGCCTTCCCACGAATACTCGCCGACGTACTGATTGTACATCTTTCTCATCGAAGCGCTGTCAAGGTGGTTGAAGTCCTTCGATATCTGCTCGGCGCGTATCATGGCTATTTTAGTAAGGTTCTCGTCCAGCACCAGCGGTCCCAGACCGTTTTTCTTTCTTACTTCGTTTGTATATTTCAAAACGCCGTTTATGTTTTCCTGTACCTCGCTGCTGTATGCCGACAGCCAGTTGCTCGGCTTCGGCGCAGCGGTGGTAGTGGGCTTAGCCGTAGTTACCGGCTTAGGCGTGGTAGTCTTTGGCTTTGGTGTAGTGGTCGGCTTGGGTGTTGTAGCCTTGGTAGTCGTGGTAGTTGTCGTCGTGGTAGTGGTCGTAGTAGTCGTCGTTGTCGTAGTCCTCGGCTTTGTCAGAGTCGCAGACCTTACATAACCGCTCATTCCGCCTGCCGATATCTGATACCAGCCGTCGTCAGCGCTTCCCGTAACGGTAACTTCCATGCCGCCCGGCAAAAGTGAAATTACCTGCGCGTTTGCCTCGGCAGAGCTGTAAAACGGCGTGCTTGAAATTGTCTGCATCTTTGAGCCTACAGCAGGCGTGCCGCTTTCGCCGCCGCTTACCGAGCCTGATGAGCCGCTTACAGCAACGCTGCCTCCCGAGCCGTCGGTCGTCGGCAAAGTCATGCCCGAAACGCCCGAAATGCCGGAGTCTTCATCAGGTGATTTTTCGGTTATTATAGTGGTGACGGGCGAGCCGTTTTCGTCGGTAACAATGTTTCCTTTGCTGTCAAGCTCTACAGCTATCAAAGTAGTGCCGCCCGAAGTGTCATCGCCCACAGCAGTCTGACCTGCTGCCGATGTGGTCGTCACGCTGCCGGTATCTTCACCCGAGGGTGTGCCGCTGTTTACCACAGGGGGCAGAGTAACATAATATTCGCCGCCGCTGACATTCAGACAGCCTGTAAGCGCAAGTGCCGCAGCAGCCGCAGATATAAGAACTACACGAGCTTTCTTCATATATATCTACCTCTTATTGATCAACATAACAATTCATTATAATTATTATATCTTAAATCTTTTGGCGTGTCAATAAGGATATGTGTATTTTCGGTAAAAAATCAATGTTTGCAGTTAATGATTTAACTATTTTAGTCTTTCTTTTCAACGAAGCCCTGTGTGGCGGTATTGTCTTTTTCCAGCTTGAAGGTTATCTGAAAGCTCGTTGTGCCGCCCTTGGGGTCTATCCTTACGACGTCGGCGGTTACTTCATCGCCCGGCTTCATGCCCGAAACAGAATCCATAGTTTCGCTAAGGCTGGTTACTTTCTTGCCGTTTATGTGCGTAATGAAATCACCCACCAAAAGCTCGGTGCTGCTTATGTCGCAGTCCTCGTCAATGCTTGCAATATACAGCCCCGCGCATGGGTAGCCGTAGCTGTCAGCCGTCATTTCGTCAACGCCTATAAAGCCTATGCCTATGCGAACGCGATCCTCTATGCTGCCGTTTTCCATAAGCTGCTCGATTATCGGCTTTGCTGCTTTTGTAGATATTGCAAAACCTATGCCGTCATAATAAGTCGCAGAAAGTTTGGAAGATATTATGCCAACCACCTGTCCCCACATATTGAACAGCGCGCCGCCCGAATTTCCGGGGTTTATAGCGGCATCTATCTGAATGCATTCCATTTCAAGGTTCTCTATATCCGTTCTTATCTCTCTGCCTACAGCAGAAACAACGCCTTTTGTTATAGTGCCGTAAAGTCCGGCAGGGTTGCCTATCGCCACAACGTCCTCACCCGGCGAAACGCTGTCAGAGTCTGCAAAAACCGCAGGCGAAAGCCCCGTTTTCTCTATCTTCAATACGGCAATATCAGATTTCGGGTCGCTGCCTACCACTCGTGCCGCATACGCAGTGTCATCGTGAAGCACCACCTTTATAAGCAGCGGGGATTTGTCGATAACGTGCGCATTTGTAACAATGTAGCCGTCCTCCGTGATGATTATTCCCGACCCCTGCACAGAACCCCCTACAACGGTCGTCGGCGAAACATCGTAATACACTATCACCGATACCACCGAAGGTGACAGCGCTTTGGCAAGCCCTTCGGTCGTGTATCTTCCGCTGCCGTCGGGCATATAATAGCTTTCGTCCAGCTTCGGCGGTTCATAAAGGGGCAGGGTAAAGCTGGTCCCTATTCCAGCGCGGTCTACTAAGACCGAGAACCACCCTTTGCCGAACACTATGGTTGCTATCATGTACAGTATCAGCACCGAGAGCAGCCCCAGACAAACTGTTTTTACCACATCAGAAGCGCGATACTGCCTTTTGTATGAAGCAGACATCACCGAACCCCAGAATATGTCGTCAAAGTCGCCCTTTCTGCCCGTAGTTTTTGGCGATGCTTCGGTATTTTCAGCGCCTTCATTTGTATCTTCCGCAGTTTCGCTTTCCGCACTTTGCGCAGGGTAGCGCTTTTCTATCTCCTGCAAATTCTTTTCAAAAAGATCCAATACCTGTCACCTCTTTGCGCTGCCTTCTTTTTCCTGCGGCTTGCCGGGCAGCGTGAACACAAATTCCGTGTATTCGCCCTTAACGCTGCGCACCATTATCTTGCCGCCGTGCAGCTTTACTATGCTTCTTACTATGTTAAGACCCAGCCCGACTCCGCTCTTGTCCTTGCCGCGCGATTCGTCAGTCTTGTAAAATCTGTCAAACACCTGCGGCAGTTCCTCCTGCGAAAGACCCTCGCCGCTGTTTTTTATAGAGACCGCCGTCATGTTGTCGTGCGTGTCAAAGCCGAACTCGATGTAGCCGTTCTTGTCAACGAACTTTATCGCGTTTTCGAGAAGATTGTATATCACCTGATGTATAAGGTCGTTGTCGGCGTATACTATCACCCTGTCAACGTCCAGTCCGCGAACATCTATGTTCTTCTCCTCCAGCCTGTTTTCAAACGTCACCAGCGTGTCAACAATAGGCTCTATCAGGCTGAACTGCGCGCATTTAAGCTCTACCGTTCCCGATTCTATCCTCGCCAGATTGAGCATACTTCTCACAAGCCGCGTCAGCCTCTGTACTTCCGAAGATATTATCCTGAGGTACTTCTTCTCCTCGCTTTGTGGTATAGTGCCGTCAAGTATGCCGTCAACAAAGCCGCCTATCGAGGTCATCGGCGTTCTCAGCTCGTGCGAAACGTTTGCAACAAAGCTGCTCCTCATCTTGTCGTAGTTGTTCAGAGATACCGCCATGTCGTTGAAAGCCTTGCCTAGAATGTCAAACTCCGTCGTGTCGTATTCGGGCAGCCGCTGCGTAAAATCACCCTTGCCGATTAGCGTTGCAGTCTCGGCAAGCTCCGTAATAGGCGTAGTCAGCTGCTTTGTCGCAATGTATACTATAATAAGCACTATTGCAAGAACCAGTATCATAGATATCAAAAATATCTGCATTATGTTCCAGATGTAGCTGTCCTGTTCCGTCAGCGAAATTGCGGCGAACAGATAAAACGGCTCGGAGCCTATATCAAATACTATTCCAGAAACGTGCCTTTCAGACGGCAAAAAACCTTCCATGTCAGAGGAAAAGTAAGTCGCGCTCCTTTTCATGTCCTCGAGTACGCCTTTCGGTACGCTGCCGCTCAGCCGCGTTCCCGTGAATACCACGGTATTGCCGTCCTCATCGGTCATAAAAAGCTCTCCGCCTATCGACTGCGCATGGCTTTTCAGTATGTCTTCGACCTCGCTGCCCGTTAGCTCATCGGTACTTCCGGCAGTTTCGGCAACTTCTTCGGCAGCGGTAGAAACATTTGAAATAAGCAAGTCGCGCTTCTCGCCCGAAAAATACTGTGAAGAAACAAGCAGTAATACTGCTCCTAAGCATATAAAGCTTATTAGTATTACTGCCGCACATATAATGAAGTATTTAAAAAATATGCTTTTGGTGTCGCGCATTATTCTTCGTCAGCCTCAAATTTATAGCCTACGCCCCATACAGTTTTCAAAGCCCATTTGTCCGAAACGCCTTCCAGCTTTTCGCGAAGCCTTTTAACGTGTACGTCTATCGTTCTTGAATCGCCGTAGTATTCAAAGCCCCATACTTCGTCCAGCAGCTGGTCGCGCGTGTAAACTCTGTTGGGATTTGAAGCCAGATGGAACAAAAGCTCCAGCTCTTTCGGCGGCGTATCCAGTATCTTGCCGTCAACTTTCAGCTCGTATCTCGTCATGTTGACTACCAGCTTGTCGTAGCGCACTTCCTTGACTTCCGTCTCCGAAGATACCTGCCCTACACGCCTTGTAACTGCCTTGATACGCGCGATAACTTCCTTTGTATCAAACGGCTTTACAATATAGTCGTCCGCGCCGAGTTCCAGACCCAGCACCTTGTCAAAGGTCTCGCCCTTCGCCGTTATCATTATTATAGGAACGTTTGACTTTTTGCGTATCTCTCTGCACACCTGCCAGCCGTCGAGACCGGGCAGCATAATATCGAGCAGAACAATGTCGGGTTTCAGCGCGTTGAACTTGACCACCGCTTCTTCGCCGTCGTGAGAAAGTATCACGCTGTAGCCGTCCTTTTCCAGATAGAGCCTTAAAAGCTCGCAAATATTCTTGTCATCATCGACTACCAGCACTTTACCGAGAGCCATATTTATCACCATACCTTTAACGTTTGTTGTCGGTTCCTTGCTTTGTAAATTTGAACAAAAAAATAGCAAATTTTTAATTCATACAACTATTATAACAAATTCACAATTAGATTTTATTAAAATTCTGTTATATTTATATGAACATATTTTTAATAATATTAAAAATGCGCAGTTTCAAAGCCCTTGTTTCGAGAAATATTATGAAAATTGTTTCAATATAAAAGGGCAAGAAGTTGTAATGCGGCGTTCGCGCATTGCTTTATTATTTGCGCTTACGCGCGGCGCATGGAGCGTACACATTTCCAGACTGTGAACAGTCTGGAAAGTGCCGAAGAACCCTCTGCGAGGCTTCTTCCCATTCTCTTAAAACTTTGTGCGTATCTGAATTGTAATTTTTCAGCGAGTGCGTTCACCGTCCCACGCGCCTCCACCCCCCTATTCTCCTCGCCCCTCTGCACGCACGGAAGAATATTATTCCGGCAGCATGGGCGGAGGGCGGACTTTTGAGGGAGCCGGAGCGTGGGTGGTGGAAGGGGAGACAAGTGGCGGAG
>CANRPG010000090.1 GCA_947632425.1 uncultured Clostridia bacterium
GGGGGTAAAACGCGCGCCCTTCCTGACATATTTACCCCCTATAATCCCTATGGTTTCCCCCTCGATTAGAGTTGCGCAAACATATTAGCACACTCAAAATGAGAAGAAAACCAAACAACAGTGGAGCGTTTAACCGCTCCGCAGGCTTGCGCGTAAGCGCACTATTATATAAAAAAACACAAGACCCTGCATTACCTGCAAGGTCTCTTTTTATCCCCAGCTTTGCAAAACCGCGTACAGCGTCCGCAAAAGCGTTACCACAAAAAACGCCACCGCGCCCCACAGCGCAAAGCTCGATCTTTTTATTTTGCAAAAGCGAAAGGTAAAGTATATCGCGATCTCGGTAAGCAAAAGCATTATCGCAACGCACGCCCATATCAGCAAGCCTATGAATATCTCTCCGCCGCTCGCCGCCTTGCCCATAAGCCCTGCAAACAGCTTGAATCCCACCTGCAGCGGTCTGAAAAAGAACCACGCAAAAACGGCAGTGTATATCGCGTTGCCTGTGTATACCTTTTTTGCAGAAGTCATCTTCCCCATGTCATTCTCCTCCTGCCACATCGCCTATTATCTCGCGCAAAGTTTCTATCCCCTCGCCGCTCTCCGCCGAGGTCACAACGCTCGTAATATCCTCAAAACAGGGTATCTCACTAGCAAACGCCTCCAAGCGCGCACTCCTCTCCCTGCCGCTGAGCTTGTCAGCCTTCGTGAACGCTATAATAAACGGTATCTCGCTGTCTATCATGTAGTTTATCATGTCAATGTCATCACTGCTCGGCGCGTGGCGCATATCAATAAGCTGCACCACCAAGCGCAGGTCTCTCTCCACGTCCCCAAGGTAGCCGCCTATCAGCCCCGACCACCGTTTCTTCTCGCCCTTTGCCACTTTCGCGTAGCCGTACCCCGGCAGATCAACAGCGTAAATGTCAGCCACCTTGTAAAAGTTTATAGTCGCCGTCTTGCCCGGCACCGCGCTCACCCTCGCAAGCGCCTTTCTGCCAAGCAGCTTGTTTATCAGCGAGGATTTCCCTACATTGCTCCTGCCCGAAAAAGCCACCTCCGCCCTGTCAGATTTCGGCATCTGTTCGTAGCTTCCATAGGCTGCCGCAAATTCGGCGCTGTTAAAGTTCATGCCCTCACTTCTTTCGATCTTTTTTTGCCGCAGGAGCGGTCATGTCGTAGCTCATATCCAGCAAAAGACGTATTTTCTCACCGTCCGCGCTGCCGTCTAAAGCCATGGTTATCCAGTTGTTCTTGTTCATGTGGTATGCAGGAAAGAACCCTTCCTCCCCCAAAAAAGAACCTATCATCAGCGTGTCGCACTTTACATTCAGTATGTCAACATTGCCGCTTTCTTTCAGCCCCAGCTTTGCCTTCGGTATGTTCATCACCAGCGCGAACCACTTTTTGTTCCCTGCGTGCCTGAAAACCTCGTGCTGCTCGCCCTCCCACGGCATATCACCGTCAGTGTGGTATTTTTCAGCTATGTATTCTTTAAGCTCTCTGCGCGTCACCGTCTTCCGCCCTCTTTTCAATACTTACCGCCTGACAGCCCATCTGCTCGTATCTCAAAGCCAGCTTGTCATAGTCATAACTCGTGTTCCCGACCAAAGGATCTGAAACATAAACTAAATTCTTTCCCCTGTCGTACCCCGTAAGTACAACACAATGCTCATTCCTCAGCCAGTTTATCTTTTTGCCGTCAGCTGTCACCCACTGTTCCGCCTTGTAAGGCTCGCTAAGGTCGTTGCTGGTTATCCATATAAGCACAGGCTGCCCCTTGTCTATGTACTTTTCAAACAGCTGCTCTAAATGCTCACCCGAAATATCTCGCGCCTCCATGTCAGAGCCGTGGCTTTTAAGATAGTTGTTGGCAGTCCTTACAATGCACGGCGCAAAGCACCCGTATGAATACGATGTCGTCGGGTCGCCTGCAAAAGTGTTCACAACGTCCGCGCCGTAAAGCACACCGTTTTTCTTGTAGAACGCCTGCTTCGGCATATATCTTTCAGCAATGACCATCTTGTCAACAGTATACCCCAGATGATTTAAAAGTATCGTCAGCGAAACAGCCTCGCACCCGGTAGGCAGCTGCGGCTTTTGCAAAATGTTTTTGACATCTATGGTAACTTTCTTGTTTGCATACTCCTCTTCTTTGCGCTGCTGCTCAATTTCAACAATAGCCAGCTGCGCGTAGTTTATAATATTCTCCTCCGCCGCCGGGATAATAGAAACAGCGCCTGCCCCCACATCGTCTGCAATATTGGTTTCAGGGTAGAGAGTATCCGCGGCATCAGCGTAGTAATACATACCCTTAGCCGCTTCATCAGCCTTTATACACCCCGAAAAACTCAATATCGCCGTCAATGCAACAGCAAACGCCGCTTTTCTTTTCATACTGAAATTTCGCCCCGTAGTCTGTCAAAATGATAATGTTTTTCTCTATGAATTTTTCAGTACCGCAGATTTTTCTTCGGCAGAACTTCTCTTTGTGCCTGCCGCGCGTTTCTTTTCATTCGTGCGCTTTCCGTCCTCTTTTTTGAAAACAAGCGCAGTGTCCAGAACCTGTCCTATCTCCTCCGCGAAGATAAACTCCATGCCGTTTTTGACCGTGTCGTCTATCTCGTCAAGATCGCCGCTGTTCGCCTTAGGTACTATTATCGTTTTGATGCCGTCCTTGTATGCCGCCATCGACTTCTCTCTGAGTCCGCCTATCGCAAGCACCTTTCCTGTCAGGGTTATCTCGCCCGTCATAGCAACGTCATGCCGCACCGGCGTACCTGAAAGCGCCGATACCAGAGCAGTCACCAGCGTAACGCCCGCGCTCGGCCCGTCTTTCGGCACAGCCCCCTCGGGCGCGTGTATGTGTATGTCTTTGTTTTTGTAGAAATCAGGGTCAATGCCGTATTTCTTAGCAACGCTCCTGCAATAGGAAACCGCAATTTTCGCGCTCTCTTTCATAACATCGCCCAAAGAGCCCGTAGCCTCCACAGTGCCCTTGCCGTCAAGCACCAGCACTTCCAGCGGCATAAGCACACCGCCGACTGACGTCCACGCAAGACCGTTTACCTCTCCTACCCTGTCTTTCTTGCTGACATCATCGGGCAGATACTTGTGCGCGCCAAGATACGAAGTTATGTTCTTCGCCGTAAAGCTTACAGTCTTTTTCTCACCCGAAACAAGCACAGCCGCAGCCTTCCTGCAAAGAGATGCTATAGCCCTCTCCAGCTTTCTTACGCCTGCCTCTCTCGTGTAGTAGTCTATCAGCGCGTATATTGCCGAATCCGCCAGCCTTACCTGCGATGCCTTCAGACCGTTCGCAGCTATCTGTTTCGGTATCAGGTGCTCTCTCGCTATGTGATATTTTTCCTCGCGCGTGTAGCTCGCAAGCTCTATAACTTCCATTCTGTCCAGCAGCGGCGGCTGAATGGTGTCCAGCGTGTTCGCCGTAGTTATGAACAGCACGCGGCTCAGATCAAACGGCAGCTCGATGTAGTGATCCCTGAACGCCACATTCTGCTCCGAGTCAAGCACTTCAAGCAGTGCCGAGCTCGGGTCTCCGTGCGCATCAGTCGTCAGCTTGTCTATCTCGTCCAGAAGCATAACAGGGTTGTTTGTGCCGCACTTTTTCAAAGCGTCCATTATCCTGCCCGGCATCGAGCCTATGTATGTCTTTCTGTGACCGCGTATGTCAGCCTCGTCTCTCACACCGCCCAGCGATACCCTCACATACTTCCTGCCAAGAGCCTCAGCTATCGAGCGCACTACAGATGTTTTGCCCACACCCGGCGGCCCCTGCAAGCATATTATCTGCCCCTTGACGTTGTTTTCCGATAGCTGCCTTACCGCTATGTTTTCAAGTATTCTTTCCTTTACCTTTTTAAGACCGTAGTGATCTCTGTCCAGTATCTCTCGCGCCCTGCTTACATCGCATATCTCATCAGAAGATTTGTTCCACGGCAGAGCAAGGCAGGTGTCCAGATACTCAGCAATAAGCGCAGCCTCCTGCGATGAAGGCGGCATTCTCCTCATTCTCTTGAATTCCGCCAGCAGCTTGTCCTCGCACTCCTGCGAAAGCCCAAGGTCTGCTATCTTGTCAATGTAGCTGTCCTCGTCCTCAAACTCATCGTCCATCGTCATCTCGCCAAGTTCCTGCGAGATAGCATCTCTCATTCCTCTTAAATACTGCTCTTTCTGAGACCTCTCAAACCTCTGTGTTACCTTTTCTTCAAGATCCTTTTCAAGCTTCATCATCTCCGATTCCTTGTCCAGCACCAGAGAAAGCTTGACCAGCTTGTCGTAAAGAGAGTATGCTTCCAGTATCGCCTGCCTGTCGTCAAACGGCAGATTTATGTTGAAAACTATCCTTTCAAATACGTCAACATCATCTTTAGCAGCCATAACGCTGTATATCAGCCGTTTTGAAATGCCGTGCATCATGCTGCTGTAAGATGAGAAACTAAGCTTTACCCTGCGCACCGCAGCCGATAGATCTTCATTCTCTTTTTCTTTGCCGTAGTTGTCCTCAGCAGCCACAACGCCCGATATCGACCTTGACATTCTGAACAGACTTTTCAGCCGCGCTTTCTGTATGCCCTGCGCCAGCACCCTCGCACTGCCGTCGTGACCTCTTGCGATCTGCTTTATCTGAGAGATAACGCCCACCTCATACAACTGAGATACATCGCTTATGTCATCTTCGATAATATCCTTCTGCGCCGTCAGAAATACCGCGCTGTCGTTTTTCATAGCTCTTTCGATGCACTCTATGTACAGCTTGCCCTCAACGTCGAACTGCACCGTCATAAAAGGCATGATAACAACACCGTTGAGCGGTATCACGGTAATGTCTATGTTGTCGCGTTTAGAAAACGGAGTGTCATTATTTTTCATTTTTATCCCTCTCTTTTATATATGTAAACGTGTAGTTGTATTCTTTTTTATTTGCGCTTACGCGCACCCTGCGGAGCCGTTCAACGCTCCACAGTACACAAAACTTTAAATTCTTGTCAAGAAACTAAAATACGCAGCGTAAGCCCGTCTACTCCTTTTATCAAGAACCCCTCGTGTCCCTCATAAAAAGATTATACCAAAATTCCAGCCGTTTTTCAAGTCATAATTTCAGCCAGAAGTATGCCTCATATTTTTCTTGTAAAAACAAAGGCTGTATCCGCAAAGATACAGCCCCTATCCACAAAAATCAGTCTGCAACATAAGGGAGCAGAGCTACGTGCCTTGCCTTCTTTATGGCAGAAGTCAGCTCTCTCTGATGATATGCACAAGTGCCCGTTACGCGGCGCGGAAGTATCTTAGCCCTCTCCGTCATGCACTTGCGAAGCCTTGCTGTATCCTTGTAGTCGATCTTCTCCGTCCTGTCAACACAGAACTGGCAAACCTTTTTGCGAGTCCTCTTCTGAACTCTTGCATTGACTGTCTTTTCCATAATATTCACTCCATTTCAGCGTTCAATTTTCTTGCCTTCTCAGAAAGGCGCATCATCATCGCCGATAACGTCCTCAAAATCTGAGAGCGTACCTATCGAAGCGGTGGCTGAGGAGTTATTGTTTTCGCTGCCGTAAGACGGAGCAGGCTGAGCCTGCGGCGCACTGTAGCTGTTTGAGTAATCTCTCTCGTAGCTGCCCTCTCTCTTGGGCTCTCCGGTAAATGAAACACTGTCAACATAAACTTCTGTAACATAGTGCTTTACACCGCTCTTGTCCTCGTAATTTCTCGTGCGCAGATTACCCTCCAGAGCGATCATTCTGCCCTTCGCGAAGTATTTGTTTATAAACTCCGCCTGCTGACGCCATGCCACACAGGTGATAAAATCAGCCTGTCTTTCTTCGCCCTGCTTTGTGTAGCTGCGGTCTACAGCAACATTGAATGTCAGCACCGAAACACCCGACTGTGTCTGCTTCAGCGCCAGATCCTGAGAGATCCTGCCCATTAAAATAACTCTGTTCAGCATTTAACTCTTCCTTTCTGATATCATACGTACTCTTATTGCCCTTTTACGCCACCGTCACTAAGAAACGCAGCACTCCGTCAGTAATGTTGAGCACTCTCTCCAGCTCCGCAGGAAAATCGGGAGCAGCCGAGAAGTTCCACACAACATAGAAGCCCTCAGTCTCATAGTTGATAGCATAAGCGAGCTTTCTCTTGCCCCATTCGTCCTTTGCAACGTCGCTGCCTGCGGCAGTTATCATCTCATCGAACTTCTCTTCAAGAGCCTTCGCGGCTTCCTCGCCGTTCTTCACGCTGAAAACCAGCATAGCTTCATACTTTTCGCTCAGCTTTGCCATAACTTAAACACCTCCTTCTGGAAATAAGCCCACACCTTGTGTGTGAGCAAGGGATCGGCACTTCAAAATTGCCGTACTGAATATTATATCACAATAATTTTTGCTTGTCAAGCATTTTTTCACAATTTATAGACCAAGCTGCGCCCTGTAGTGAACAAGCACCAGAAGCCCTATCGTCATCGCCATGTACAGCGCAAACGCCAGTATCGCAAGACCTATGCTCGTGCCGCCTTTGCGCGCCATCTCATCGCTGCCAAGACCCTCGCTTTTTATCCTGCCGATGTCTTTCTTAGCCTTTTTGTAGTACCAGAAGTTCGCGAAAATTCCGCATACCGCCTGGAATATCCACGTTCCGAAATAGCATACATTGTATGCCGCATTGAACCAGCTCGCCCCTATGTTCACATCGTTCATCAGCACCGCCGGCAAGCTCATTCCCGTCTGTGCCAGCATCTTAGCGTACTCTCCGCCCGATTTGAACATAAATATCATGCTCGGCAATGACATCACCAGCATCGCAAAAAACGCCATTATAGCCTCTTTGTACATCTTTCTGTAGAAGAAATAAAACTCCGGGAACAAAAACGCCACAAAGCTGAAACTTGCCTTTTTCGCAAACTTTGTAAACCTTATGAACTGCGTCATAAAATAGCTTCTGCTCGTGCCCACATAGTTTGCGTATTCGCCAAGAGTGTTGCCGTCAAGGTCGCTCTCGGGCGTAAATCTCACCGTCGAAAAAGTACCGAAAGGCGAGCCGCCTATGTTTCCCATTCCGCCCTGCTGACCCATGTCATTGAACGACTGCTGCGCCTCCTGCTGTTTCATGCCCAGCGGCGAACCGCAGTTGTTGCAGAAAAGCGCAGTTCCGGGGTTGTTCTGACCGCACCTCGGGCAGCGAATGTCGCTTCCTGCGTTCTCGCGGCGTTGGCGATCCTCTATCTCGTCCTGCTGCTGCTGCCACGAGCCGCCTTTTTCGTGCAGCTCGTAATTTATGCACTCACCTTTTTCAAGGTAACATTCCCTGTGATAAGGCGTGCCGCAGTCGGGGCAAACAACAATGTCATCGCCCTCTGAAAATTCTTTGTCGCATATCAAACACTTTTTGCCTCTGTAATCAGCCATTTGTCAGCCTCCCTCAATGCGTGTTTTATATATTGTAACATACTTTTGCAATTAAATCAATAGGGGTAAATATCATTTCACACAATTTTCATATTATTATTTGCGCTTCCGCGCGGCGCAGGAGCGCACACGTTGACCGCTACAGTACGCAAAACTTTAAGTTCTTGTCAAGAAACTAAAAGTTTTCGGTCAAGCCTTTTTCAAAAGGCTTGCGGGGCGTGGG
>CANRPG010000091.1 GCA_947632425.1 uncultured Clostridia bacterium
TTCGAACCCACGTGCCCTCTCGGACAAACAGTTTTCAAGACTGCCTCGTTGCGACCACTTCGATACCTGTCCGTATCAGTCAGCCTTTTTATTATACCATATTTAAAAAACGCTGTCAAGGACTTTTTGAATTTTTTCATAGAACGCATATTTTTTGCCATTGTTAATATTGTGTTCATATTTATGCTGTACAATATATATAACTATGTGACGATATATCAGAAGGAGATCACCATGTCAAAAGATAAAGAAAAATTCAGAATATCATACGATACCGATAAAGAAAACCTCGTGCCGGACGACGACGAAGCCTTTGAGCGTCAGCAGGCGCAGCTTTACCGCGATGCCGAAGAAAACGGCGAGTGTTATGCGCAGCAGGCGAAGAAAGAGGAAGAACGTCTGCGGCGCGAGTATGAGCAGAAACTGCGGCGCGAGAAAATAGAGATGATGAAACAAAAGCAGGGCATCGAGGAGGAGCAGCCGCTCGAGGACAGCGAGGACGAAGAGCCCGTAAAAATGAGCTTTTGGAAAAAGATCGAGAACTTCTGGTACCATTATAAGTGGGTCACCATAATAACCGCCATTATAGTGCTTTTCGGCGGATATATGATATACGACCTCGTAACAAAAGTCGAGCCCGACCTTATAATTGTCGCAACGCCCAGCAACGGCATTTCCTACCGCGGCGAGGAGCTTGAGAATTTCTTTGAGGGCTTCTGCGACGACGTGAACGACGACGGCGAGGTGTACGTAAGCGTGGTGTTCGCGCCGCTCGACCCCGATTCTACGGGCGACAGCTACGCGCAGGCTAACGAGACCAAGCTCTTCACAAACCTTTCAAGCGCGCGGTGCGTGCTCGTTCTTACCGACAGCGACAGCTCGTTTTCTTTGGAGAACGTGACCTTTGCAGAGCTCTCCGATACGATAGATTCTCAGTACGTCAGCAATATCGAGCTTTCTCTGAATTCTCCGCTCGTGCAGGAAGCCCTGAACTGGGCGCAGATGCCCGATGATATGTATATCTGTATGCGCGAGCCGGTAAAGACCCTTACCGACTCTCAGGAAGATATGCAAAAGACATGCGATATTGCGCAGGATTTTCTCAAACGCCTCGCAAGCGCTATGGATAACTACCCGTCGTAAGCCCTATTTTGAGCATAAAAAAAGCAGCCCCTGTTGGAGCCACCCATTCGACTTAATTATTATAGTACAAGCCAAAAGAGATTTGGTGTATAATTCGTAAATAAACTATGTACAATTTGTTAATTTGTATCAAAACCACGTTTCAACATAAAAATATTAAAAAGGACCGAAAGGAACAATAAAATATGAAAGTCACAAAAGTTTTTAAACGGCTGACAGCGCTTCCCTTCGCGCTTGCAATAGCCCTGCTCATGCCCCTTACAGCATTTGCAGAAGAAACAGCCGCCATAACCACTCCCGGCACAGTCGCGGTCGGAGATTATTTCACAGTGCAGGTGTCGTTTTCTTCGGGCGAGAATATCGGCAGTATAAAAGCCGCCCTCGATTACGACAGCGACGTTATAGAGTTTGATTCCGGCAATTTCGCAGTCGGCGGCGGAGGCGTGTGCAATATAAACGCGTGGTCTGAATTTCCCTCGCCGCAGCAAAATTTTGAACTTACCTTCCGCGCCGTGTCACAAGGCTCTTCGCAGATAGTTATTACCAGATGTTCTGTATATTCCGAAACAGGCGACCTCCTCGGCGCACCTACATATATAGGCTCAGTTACTGTGGCAGAAGCAGCAGCCGAAACTACCGCCGCGACTACCACCCCAGAAGTTACAGCCGCTCCCACGCAGACCACTACAGAAGAAGTTACCACAACTACAGAAACTACCACTACTCCCGAAGCCGTGCCACAGCAGCCGCAAAGCAGCGAAGCGCAAGCCGAAGAAGAAAGTATCGTTGAAGAAGCCCCCGTTACTCAGGCTCAGCCCGAAAGCAGCTTTCCCGAAAAAGAAAAGGAAGAAAAAAAGGACGATAAAGGCGCAGTTACTGCAATACTCATTACCGTCGGCGCTGTAGTTATCGTCGGTATCGCAATGACCACCGGCAGCTCGGGCAGCAAACGCAGAAGAAAGAGGTGAAGCGCATGAAAATAGAACTTCTCGATTCCACCCTCCGCGATGGCGCACAGTCGCAGGGCATAAGTTTTTCTGTAGAAGATAAACTAGACCTCACCAGAACGCTCGATGACTTCGGCGTGTCTTACATAGAGGGCGGCAACCCTGCATCTAACCCCAAAGATGAAGCGTATTTTACAGCCATGCTCGGCGTTGAGCTAAAAAATTCAAAGCTCGTCGCGTTCGGCTCAACCTGCCGTAAAGGCGCGGCGCCCGAAAAAGATAACGCCCTCAAAGCTATTCTCGATACCGGCGTTGAGTATGTAAGCATATTCGGCAAAAGCTGGGATATGCACGTTACCAAGATCCTCGAAACCACCCTCGAAGAAAATTTGCGTATGATAACAGATACCGTCAGATTTTTTGTCGCGCACGAGAAACACGTCTTTTTCGATGCCGAGCATTTCTTCGACGGTTATAAACATGACCGCGATTATTCGCTTAAAACCATAGAAGCCGCAGCAAACGCAGGCGCAGAGCTTGTAGTCCTTTGCGATACCAACGGCGGCGCGTTCCCTGATGAAATAACAGCCGCCGTCAAAGATGCCGTACAAGTGCTGCAAGGCAAAGCTCGCCTCGGCATTCATTGCCATAACGACTGCGGTCTTGCGGTAGCCAATTCTATCGCAGCCGTCGCAGCAGGCGCAGAGCATATTCAAGGTACGTTTGTCGGTATAGGCGAACGCTGCGGCAATACCGAGCTTTCTACCATTATAGGCGATATGCAGCTCAAAAAAGGGCATGAGCTTGTGCCTGAGCAGAATCTGCGTAAACTCACCGATACCGCCTACCATATCGCAGAGGTGTGTAACTTAACACTGCCCGACAGTATGCCGTATGTAGGTCATAACGCTTTCACTCATAAAGGCGGTATGCACGCCGACGGCGTTATAAAAGTGCGCGAAAGCTTCGAGCATTGCGACCCTGCCAAAATAGGCAACAGGCGCAGTTTTGTTTTATCAGAGCTTGCAGGCAGAAGTGCCCTGCTGGAGAAGATCCGCGCTTTTGGCATAACGCTGGATAAAGACAGCGTGGTCGCCACAAGAGTGATAAATAAACTCAAAGAGCTTGAAAATAAAGGCTATGTATTTGAGGGCGCAGACGGTTCTTTTGAGCTTATGGTGCTGAGGGAAATGGGCAGTTTCAAACCGTTTTTCAGCGTCGCAGACTATAGAATAATAGGCTCGCAGACCGACGGCGCGAATGCCCCTGCAAGCGCAATGGTAAAAGTGCGCGTAGGCGATAGATACGAAATAACCGCCGATGAGGGTCACGGCCCTGTAAATGCTATAGATAAAGCGCTGCGAAAAGCTCTCGAGATGTTCTACCCCGTCGTCAGCCGTATGAGCCTCGCAGACTATAAAGTAAGAGTTATAGATGCAGATGCATCTACCGCCGCAGTAACGCGCGTGCTTATACAGTCCACCGATGGCAAGAATACATGGACTACCGTCGGCGCATCGGAAGATATCATCAGCGCCAGTATGACAGCCCTCGTCGATAGTATTGAGTATATGCTCTATAAAAAAGATGTGTATAATTATATGAGCTAAAGCCGCGACCCCCTCGCGGCATTTCTTCTGCCCTACTCCTACCTACACCCTACCTCGCGCCAGCCTCTCCACCATTTACACACCCACCGCTTCACTGGCAGTATTTTCTTCCCGTCGCTGAACACGTCTTCACGCCTTATATATCTACGCCGCTGCCCCGTGGCTTTTTCTGTCCTCTGACTTTTTTATATTGTCTTAATTGCGCAGGAGCGCACACACGCCCCCACGTTCAGTAAGCCTTTCTCTCCGAGCCGCCGCCCCACAGTTCTCATTGCCCTGCACCCTTTCCCTAGCCTTACACTACTCCCCAACTTGCAACGCTCTCATCGCTGGCAGAATATTCTTCCTGCCTCTCTCGCGTTGCCATCTCATCTTCACGCCCTCCCCCCGAGTACGTCCACACGTCATTACACCATTATATATACCATATATACTGCCCCACCAATCTCGCTGGCAGCATTTTCTTCCTGCCACTAGAAGTTAGAAGTGAGATGTTAGATGTTAGAAACGTTTTTTAAGGCTTTGCAGCAGTTTTTTATACCTGCAATTTACAAGATGCAAGAAGCAAGAAATTGCTTTTATAGCTTTGCACGAACTTTTCAAAACCATACTTCTTGCCTCTTGCTTCTAATTATCTTGCTTCTAACAGCGCACGCTCCCACGTTCAGTAAGCCTTTCTCTCCGAGCCGCCGCACCACAGTTCTCACTGCCTGCACCTTTTCCCTAGCCTTGCACCACTCCCCGACCAGCAACGCCCTTGCCGCTGGCGGTATTTTCTTCCTGCTACTAGAGGCTAGAAGTGAGATGTAAGAAGTTAGAAACGGTTTTTAAGGCTTTGCGACAGTCTTCCATACCTGCAATTTACAAGATGCAAGAAGCAAGAAACTGCTTTTTATAGCTTTGGACACACTTTTCAAAACGCTCGTCTTGCCTCTTGCATCTCGTCATCTTGCTTCTAGCAGCGCACCCCCACGCTCGGTAAGCCTTTCTCTCCGAGCCGCCGCACCACAGTTCTCACTGCCCTGCACCCTTTCCCTAGCCTTACACCACTCCCCGACCAGCAACGCCCTTGCCGCCGGCAGAATTTTCCTCCTACCTCTCTCGCCTTGTTGTCTCATATTCACGCCCTACCCCCCGAGTACGTCCACAAGTCATTACACCATTATATATACCGCTCCACCCACCTTGCTAGCAGTATTTTCTTCCCACTGCCTTAACTACATACTCTACTCCCCACACCAACTTCCGCGCCAGCCTCCCCATACCCCACGCTCCCCACTCTCGCCACTGGCAGTGCTTTCTTCCAGCTACACCCTCTCCACGCAATCACCCCCCAGTACGTCCGTACACTATAATAAGATATCTACCGCCGCTCCTTCACCGCTGGCAGTAAATTCTTCCTTCCGCCTTTGTCCTAGCCACATCCTGTCCTTTTTTGTTGCTGGCAGTATTTTCTTCCTGTCACTAGAAGTTAGAAGTAAGAAGTTAGAGGTTAGAAATGTTTTAAAACTCTTGCGACAGTCTTCCATACCTGCAATTTACAAGATGCAAGAAGCAAGAAATTGCTTTTTATAGCTTAGCGCAAAATTTTCCAAACGCTCGTCTTGCTTCTTGCTTCTCGTCATCTTGCTTCTAGCAGCGCACCCCCACGTTCAGTAAGCCTTTCTCTCCGAGCCGCCGCACCACAGTTCTCACTGCCTGCACCCTTTCCCTAGCCTTGCACCACTCCCCAACTTGCAACGCTCTCTTCGCTGGCAGAATATTCTTCCTGCCTCTCTCGCGTTGCCATCTCATCTTCACGCCCTACCCCCCCGAGTACGTCCACACGTCATTATACCATTATATATACCGCTCCACCCACCTTGCTAGCAGTATTTTCTTCCTGCCACTAGAAGTTAGCAGTGAGATGTTAGATGTTAGAAACGTTTTTAAGGCTTTGCGGCAGATTTTCATACCTGCAATTTACAAGATGCAAGAAGCAAGAAATTGCTTTTTATGTCTTTGCGCAGACTTTTCAAAATGCTCATCTTGCCTCTTGCCTCTATCTGAACCGCTGAAACGGAAAGCCTGCACTAACGCCACAAGATGACTTCTTGCCTCTGACATCTCACCTCTGACTTCTAATAGGGCAAGAAGCAAGAAACTGCTTTTTATAGCTTTGGACACACTTTTCAAAACGCTCGTCTTGCCTCTTGCTTCTAGTCATCTTGTTTCTAAAAGCGCACTCCCCCACGTTCCCAACTATCCAAAATCCATGTATTCCTCTCACATTGTCAATGGCAGAATATTCTTCCTGTCGCTCCCTCTCTACGCAACCACCACCATGTACGTCTGCACACTATAATAATATATCTACCTCGCGCCGCCACCACTCCGACCAACCTCCCCGCCCACTCAGATGGCAGAATATTCTTCCTGCTATTGGAGGTTAGAGGTGAGAAGTAAGATGTTAGAAGCGTTTGTGGGCTCAATATAACCCAAATTGTTAATTATCTTAACAATCTGCATTTTCAGTACAAGAAAGCGACATTTCGGTACACTTTGCGGCACTTTTTGCGTAAAGCCTATTGAAAATATTTCCTACGTATGCTATAATTTTTGCGAGAATGTTATAATGAAGGTGTTGCATGATGAAAAAGATCTTCTGCATATTTATTGCTTTTTTGTTATTATCATTATCTTCTTGTACAGATGCAGATCCAACAAGTGATACATCAAGTTCTAAGAAAAGTCAAACACCGTCTGAAGTAGCTAGAGATTATATGTCACAAATTCTTAACTGCTTTGAAAATGATGATAAAAACAGTTTGAAAGAGCTGATAAGCGATTACATTATAGAAAATGATACTGAACTTGATAATGAAATTGAAGCAGCGCTTGATTTCATTGACGGGAAGATCGTCTCATATGATAAACTGATTGGAAATGCTATGGGTAGTTATGAAAAGAAGGAAATTGATGGTAAAATTTTGGGGATTATAACAGAGCATGGCACAGAATATCGCATGGATTTTAAAGGATGGTTGACTTATGATGCTGACGAAAGTAGAATAGGAGTTGAAGGAATTAGAGTTGTTAATGTCACAGAAAGATCAAAGTATCCACCTGAAGCCAACGGAGATAAGTCTCCCGGATGTCGAGTAAAAATAGGACATTTTGATTAGTTTAATTTTTGAGGTATACAAATGAGATCAGTAGGTAAAGTAACGTGTTTTGTAATAAATTGCATCATTGGAGCTGTCAGCGCTATACTTCTCTTTGTTTTTTACTCATTTACTTTTGATGCAAATAATGATGAACATAGTATACAATTGGGTCTGTTTTCTTTGCTGTATTGCTCGTTTATAGCCATAGTACCCAACATCTTATTTTATCATTTTCTAAAGCACAATAAGGTCCAATTGCTGTTGTATCAAATAATACCATTTGTTTTAGGCGGAGGCAGTTATATAATTCTCCAAATCACTATATTATAATATCTCTATTGACCGCAAGCTCTCAAAAAATCGCCCTGTAAGCATTTTTGCGAGAGCTTTATATTTTGCTAAAATTTGCGCTTACGCGCAGCCTGCGGAGCCACACGTTGACCGCCAGCAAGCAGTCGCCCAAGTGCCGGAGAACCCTCTGCAAGGCTTCTTCCACGCTTAACAACAAAGCGCGTATCTGAATTGTAATTTTTCAGCGAGAGCGTTTGACCGTCCACTCTTTCTCCGCCGCCCTGCTTTACAATCCCCCTGCACCCTGCCGACGCCCCGATTTTTTTGAAAATTTTGAAAAAAGTCTTGACAAACCTGAAAAAGCGGTGTATAATATATAAGTCGCCATGGCGAGATAGCTCAGTTGGCTAGAGCAATCGGTTCATACCCGATAGGTCGTGAGTTCAAGTCTCACTCTCGCTA
>CANRPG010000092.1 GCA_947632425.1 uncultured Clostridia bacterium
CAACGACCCCGTTATAAAGAAAGCAGTCGATACCCTCCAGTACGGCATAAACGGTCAGGAGTTCAACGAGATAGCTACCATGCTCAAAACTTCCGACAGCTATATGACACTGGCTGACTTCCAGTCTTACGTAAACGCGCAAAGGTATGCATCAGAGTGTTACGAAGACAGAATGAAGTGGCAGAAGATGAGCCTTGCAAATATTGCAGGCGCAGGCATATTCTCAGCCGACAGAGCCGTAACCGAGTACGCCCGCGACATCTGGGGACTTACCAAATAACAAAATCACACTATCAAGCAGGGTACGGGTAAAATCTCTACCCTGCTTTTTTACGCATACACCCAATTTAATTACGCATTACGAATTAAGAATTATTTAAGACTTTCCGCAGTTGCAATTTAAGAAATGAGTGCTACAATAGGTATAGTGAATAATCTTCGCGCTTACGCTGCTAGAGGCTAGATGTTAGAGGTTAGAAGTTAGAAATGCTTTTCTGATGTTTGCGCGAAGCCGTCATTTCCGCGGTTCACAACTAGAAGCAAGAGGCAAGAAATTTGGACTTGACTGTACTGCGAATATTCCGCAGTACGTTGCAATTCATGTTCCCGCACTACTGACCTCCGTTTCCTTGCAAACAAAACCTATGCGTATTTCGCTATTTAGCCTTCACCACAAAGGCACAAAGTTCCGAGCGAAGAGGTCGCGGCTTTTCACCAAGGCTCAGCGCGTGTTTGAGGGTGTGGGTAAGGAAGAGGAAGCTCGAGGGGGAAACCTTAGGGTAGGGGGTAAAACGCGCGCCCTTCCTGACATATTTACCCCCTATAATCCCTGTGGTTTCCCCCTCGATTAGGAGCGCACAATAACATTAGCTCACTCAAAATGAAAAGTCAACAAAAATAAAGTGGAGCTTTGAACAGCTCCGCAGGGTGCTGCGCAAGCAGCGCAAATTATACAAATAAGGAGAACCACCATATGACACCAACCACCGAAAACGCCGTAATACTTGTCGTTGACGACGACAGAGATATAGTCAACGCCATTTGCAAGCTGCTGGAGATCGAGGGCTTCAAAACCATAAAAGCCTACGACGGTATGCAGGCGCTCGACTGCCTCGCACAAAACGATATCCAGCTCATTTTAATGGACGTCATGATGCCCAAACTGGACGGGCTCTCGGCTATGATGAAAATACGCCAGAGCAGAAATATCCCAATAATCGTCCTCTCCGCCAAGTCGGAGGATACCGACAAAATTCTCGGGCTCTCCATCGGCGCGGACGACTATGTCACAAAACCATATAACCCGATGGAGCTTGTAGCCAGAGTGCGCTCTAACCTCCGCAGATATTTAAGTCTAGGCTCGGCAGGCGAAACTATGGGCAAAATGGACATAAAAAACGGCAGCCTCTCGGTCGATAAAGCCGCCAAACAGCTCTATATTGACGGCGAACCCGTCCGCCTTACCGCAACCGAGTATAAAATAGTCGAGCTGCTTGTCGAAAACGCAGGCAGGGTCTTTTCGGCAGAGGAAATATACTCAAAGTGCTGGAAAGAAGAATCCTATGCCGTCGAAAATACCGTCATGGTGCATATACGCCATATAAGAGAGAAAATAGAGATAAACCCCGCCGAACCTAAATACTTAAAGGTCGTCTGGGGCATAGGCTACAAGATAGAAAAATTCTGATCTATCACACTTTCCACAAAGCAGGTGAATTTTATGAAAGTCCTCAAAAAGAGAATATCACGCGCCGTTCTTATAGCAATAATATTCGCAATTGTCACTTCCACCGCGCTCGGCTTTCTCACTATCGCAGTGAACGCCCCCGACACCGAGCCTGTCTACAACAACTATCTCTACAGTTCCGACTATATGCACGACGTCACCGACCTGTATACACAGCTTTGGGTCGCAGCCAATATGTATCTTGCCAATACCGACAGCAGCGGCAGCTATACCGTGAATGAATATCATCAGGCAGCTCTGGAAAAGCTCTTCAGTGACTGGGGCATCGTCAAAGACGGCAAGATCTATATAGACGATTTTGAAAACCTTGAATACCACGCAATTTGCGGCAATACAGATATTTCAAATACCAATACAACAATAGAAGATCTGCGCAATACCGGCTATGCCATTGAGGCAACCTACAACGGCACTATCTACCCCACAAACGGCGGTTATTATGGGCTTCCCGATTGCTATATCTATACCACATCATACGGTCTTACGCAGTATGTCGTAAACGGCACTATATATAACGTCTATGATTTTGATACCACAAACCTGCCCTATTATTATGAAGATAAACAAAAATTTTACTATAAAACAGACGGCTCAACTCCCCTGCCCTCAAGCGATGACCTCATTCTTGACTGTACCCCCTATTTCATTTCGGATACATCACAGCTTTCCGAAGTCCTTGGCGATATAATGCAGAATCATATAGAAGATGCCCGTATTTTCCGCGTTGATGAAAACGGATATACCATCGCCCTTTATGACCTTGAAACCCATAAATGGATAGAAGTCCGCGCAGACGGCAATATGTTTTCATTCCCCGGAAACTATGGCATCGCGCGAAATGATATCAGAATATGTATCGCCCCCTCCAAAGCCGCCATACAAAACTACGAGGCAAACGAAAATATCCTCTCCGATTATTATACCAAAGAAACGCGCTATCTTATAGCATTGTGCGCATTTCTGGCAATGGCGTTCGTTATAGCAATTGTCTACTGGGTGTACTGCGGCTATGATATAGAGCAAGGCTGCTACAGGCTGTCTATCCTCGATAAAATGTTTACCGAAATATACCTCGCAGCATTTGCTTTCCTCGTCTTTGTCGCGGTCGTGCTGATAGACGAATTTCTGGGCGGCATAGGTATGTATGGTTACTGGTACGATTACGCCGCCGAAGCCATGGCAGACTCTCTGCTCAGCGATATGTTCATACGCATTACCATGTCAGCAGGCGTAGGCGCCGCTGCTATAACAGGCGTTCTCGTAACAGGCGCAATAATAAATAAGTTCAAAACCAAGCATTTTATCAAAGATTCGCTTATTTTCAAGCTTCTCAAACTCCTCTGGCGTATCACGAAGAAAGCTTTCAAATTCGTCAGAAATGCATTTCTCTCCTTTGGCAGAGCCACCCATACCGCCTTTATGAAACGCTTCCTGCTAAGGCTCGGCATACTCGCTATACTCGCGTTCTTTGTACTGCTTGTTACTATGGATCCCGAAGTGTTCCTTGTTGCCTGCATACTGCTTGCAATAGTCTATGTATTTTTTGAAGTCGTAGATGCCGTGTCGGTAGCTAGACTCACCGAGCGTATAGAAAACGTCCGCAACGGCGATTATTCCGTGACCGAGGTCAAAGACTGGGACGTAAACTATAAAGCCCAGCAGGATCTTAACAACATCTCCGAAAGCGTTACCAAAGTCGTCGAGGAACAGATAAAGTCCGAGCGTATGAAGATCGACCTCGTTACCAACGTCTCCCATGACCTCAAAACTCCGCTCACGTCTATAACAAGCTATGTTGATCTGCTCTCCAAAGAGGAGCTTCCCGACGAGGCGAAAGATTATGTCAATATTCTTATAAGAAAGACCGAGCGGCTGAACGCTATGATAAGCGACCTGTTCGACCTTGCCAAAGCCACCAGCGAAACCGACGTCAATCTCGAAGAATTAGATGCCGTCATACTCGTCCGCCAGGTGCTTGCCGATATGGAAGATAAAATAAACCGCTATGGCAGAGATGTCCGCAGCGAGATATTGCCGCAGTCTGTAAAGGTCATCGGCGAGGGTAAAAAGCTGTACAGAATAATACAGAACGTAGTAGATAACGCGCTTAAATATTCTCTCGAAAATACGCGTATCTATCTAACGCTTACCGAAAGCGAGAACGAGGCTATGATCACAGTGAAGAATATCGCATCATATGAAATGGATTTTACAGGTGATGAGATAACCGAAAGGTTCGTCCGCGGCAGTAAGTCAAGAACAGGCGAGGGCAACGGGCTCGGGCTTTCAATCGCAAAGAGCTTCACGCAAGCGTGCGGCGGCAGCTTCACCGTCACCCCCGACGGCGATGTGTTCACGGCAGAAATAAGGCTGAAGAAGGTTTAGTTATCCGCAAACTTTGAAATCCAAAAACGGAAAAGTTTTCGATCGACCCTTTTTCAAAAGGGTCGTCAGGGTCGAGGGGTGAAACCCCCGTCGCCGTCCGCAGACGGCGAAATCTCCTTACGGTAGGCGCTCCGCAAAGAGTGAATTGAAAAACAATTCGGTGGATTGTTTTTCAAGAGGGAACGCCCTGCAAGAGAGGGCGTTCCCTTGTTGTAGCGCATAGCTTTTTTGCCTGCGCGCGCTTGCGTGCGCAATAATCCTATGAATAGCCACAACATAATTACACCGTGCGCTCCGCTGCTAGAAGTTAGAAGTGAGAAGTTAGAAGTAAGAAACGGTTTTACTCATTTTGAGTGAAGCCGTTCTTTGTAGGGTTTTGATAGAAGCAAGAAGCAAGACGAGCGTTTTGAAAAATCTGCACCAAACTGTAAAAAACATTTCTTGCCTCTTGCTTCTTCTAAATCGCAGATATGAAAAAACTACCGCAAAACTTTTAAAAATCATTTCTAACATCTTACCTCTCACCTCTTATTTCTAGTTGGCTATTCTGCATAAAAATATTGCCAGAATTTTTACACTTTTCCCCACAAATTCTGCAAGACATTTCAAACAAAATGTGATATAATTATAGTAGATTTAATATATTGCGACAAAACAACGAAAAGAGGCATAGCCATGAAAACTTTGCAGGAGATAATAACAAGCGCGAAAAATTTAGTGTTCTTCGGCGGCGCTGGGGTGTCTACCGAAAGCGGCATACCCGACTTCCGCTCCGCCGACGGTCTGTATAACCAAAAGTATTCCGTGCCGCCCGAGACCATGCTCAGCCACGGCTACTTTGTTACCCATACCGAAGATTTCTTCCGCTTCTACCGCGATAAAATGATATGCACCACCGCACAGCCCAATAAAGCCCACCTGAAGCTCGCCGAAATGGAGAGCAAGGGCAAGCTGCGCGCCGTCATAACACAGAATATCGACGGCCTCCACCAAGCCGCAGGCAGTAAAACAGTCTACGAGCTCCACGGCTCCGTACACCGCAACTATTGTATGAAATGCGGCAAGTTCCACCCTTTAGAGAAAATTATAAACTCCGTCGGCGTGCCCAAGTGCGACTGCGGCGGCATAATAAAACCCGACGTAGTCCTCTACGGCGAGCAGCTTGACAGCGATACCATCGAAAATTCCGTCACCGCCATCGCCAACTGCGATACGCTTATCATCGCAGGCACTTCGCTAACCGTCTACCCTGCCGCAGGCTTTGTCAGGTATTTCAGAGGAAACGACCTCGTGCTTATCAACCGCGACCCCACCCCTATGGACAGCGAGTGTTCGCTGGTGCTGCACGAAAAAGTCGGCGAAGTGCTCTCGCAAATAATAGTGTGAACAAGGAGGCAGCATATGAAATTTTTGTCTACCCTCCGACAGGATCTCAAAAAAACCGTCGGAAACTATTGCTTTCTGATATGCATCCTGCTGACCGCAGGGCTGTGCTTTACCGCCGTAGCCTATTCTGATTACGAGAAGGGCATATCCGTCACCGTCTTAGACGCCATTTTGTATAAAAGCCGCGCCGAAATGCTCTCCGACAGCAGCTATTCTCTCTCGCATATATTCAGTACAGCTTCAACAGGCTACCTGCCAATGTTTCTGCCAATGATAGCCGCATTCCCGTTTATACCCAACTTCTGCTCCGAGCGCAATTCGGGTCTTATCAGAATGACTATCTTCCGCACAGGCAAATACCGCTACTACTTTTCAAAGTTTCTGTCCGCTGTAATAGGCGGCGGAATGGCAGTCGCGCTCGGCTGCGGTCTTTACTGCGCCGTGTCAGCGCCTTTCTTCCCCCTGCCCGAGAGCTACCCCGTCAATATGGAGCTTGTGAACATGGGGCTTGCCACGATCCCCACCAATTCTGTCTGTGTAGAGATATTGCTTAAAACTCTGCTCGGCGGCTTCTGCGCAGGCGCAATATCAACACTCCCGGCGTTCTTCTTCGCGTCGTTTGTGCGCAACAGATATTTGATAGTCTGCCTGCCGTTCATGATAACATATATGTATAATTCCGTGCTTGATAAAATTGTTTACGGCTTTTACGATAGCTTTTCCGAAGAGGCATTTGAAAAAGCGCAGTTCTTCATGGCGTTCTACCCCTCCGAGGTCATGTCAGGCTGGAATTATACCCATAAAACTAACTATATCGTCGCAATCGTTGTTTTCAATATAGCGCTTGTTATCGCCGTCCTCACCGCGTTTATTGTTATTATGAATAAACGCACCGACCTTGGCGAATAGCTTCATAAAATACATATAACAAAAGTGCCCGACTTTTCCGTCAGGCACTTTTATTGTGCTTGCTTTAGTGTTTCTATATTTGCGCTCCACTTTACACAAAACTTTTGGTTTCTTGACAAGAAAATAAAAGTTTTCGGTCAAGCCTTTTTCAAAAGGCTTGCAGGGCGTGGGGCAGAGCCCCACAAGGACACAACGTGCGCTCCGAAAAAGGTGAATTGTAAAATAGTCCAGTGGACTATTTTACAAGAGGAAAATCCCTGCAAGAGAGGGATTTTCCTTTGGAAAACCCCAACTATTTTCCCTGCGAGCGCTTGCGTGCGCAACAGCTATGTTAAAAGTTTGCACTAACGCCGACAAAACACATCTAACTTCTAACCTCTAACATCTTGCCTCTAACAGCTAAAAGCACCTGACGTAAAGTCAAGTGCTTTGCTGTTTTTATTACATCGCCGCAAGTTTCGCAAAGCTTCCTTTCAGCGCAGGGTATATCTCCCTGTATAGCTGATAGTACTTTTCATACTCCGCAGTGTTTTCTTCGTTTGGCTGCTGAATTTTGTCCGTCTTTATCACCGCACTGCAAGCCTCGGGAACGCTCGAATATATGCCTGCTCCTACCGCCGCAAGAAGCGCAACACCCAAAGCAGGGCCTTGCTTTGAAGTTACAGTTTTGACAGGACAGCAGTAAAGGTCAGCCAGCATAGAGCGCCACAGAGCCGAAGTGCCGCCGCCGCCGCAAGCCATCATGTCTGATACCTTTATGTCCATCTCTCTGAATACTTCCACGCAGTCACGAAGCGAGTACGAAACACCCTCCAGCACCGCGCGAAGCATCTCTTTCTTCGTGTGCATGGCAGATAAACCGAAGAATACACCCCTCGCATCAGGGTCAAGATGAGGCGTCCGCTCTCCCATAAGATACGGCAGATAAAGCAGCCTGTTCGAGCCGACTTCCACAGTCGCAGCCTCTTTGTCCATCAGATAGTATTCATCAACACCCATGTATCTCGCAGTCTCTTTCTCACTCGCGCAGAAATTATCCCTGAACCATGTCAGAGAAAGCCCCGCGCCCTGCGTAACTCCCATAAC
>CANRPG010000093.1 GCA_947632425.1 uncultured Clostridia bacterium
GACCACTCCGACACAATGAACCAGTTGTTTTCGGCTTATGCAAGGGGAAAAGATGCTAAGGAACTTATGGTAGTGCTTGGTGAGGACGCTCTCACGCCTACAGACTTGTTGTACGCAAAATTTGCGGACGAATTTGAGAAAAAGTACATCTCACAGGGCTTTGACAACAACAGGAGCATAGAGGAGACACTCTCAGTCGGTTGGGAACTCCTCAGACTTTTGCCGAGAAGTGAACTGAAGAGAATCAGGGACGAGTATCTTGACAAGTACTATGATGTCAAAAAGTGACGGCGGAGGTGAGAATCATTGGCGAGACTTAATGTGAATCCCACCAGAATGGAACTCAGCAAGCTGAAAAAAAAGCTTGAATCGGCAAGGCGTGGACACAAACTTCTCAAAGACAAGCGTGACGAACTTATGAGACAGTTTATGAACCTTATAAAGGAGACGGTACAGCTGAGGAGCGAAGTCGAGAGCGGTATTTCAGAGGCTGACAAATATATGGCTGTTGCGGGTTCGGTAATGCAGAGTGAGGCTCTTGAAACGGCACTGATGATGCCGAGTCAGGAAGTTGAGATAGAAGTCGGGGAAAAGAACGTCATGAGCGTGTGCATACCTGTTTTCGGCACGAAGTACAGGACTTCCGACACAGGCAGTATCTATTCATACGGAACTGCTTTTACGTCCATTGACCTTGACGGTGCTGTCGGTGCGCTGAACGAAATTTTTCCGAAGATGATACGACTTGCGGAGACGGAAAAAGCCTGTCAGCTTCTTGCGGACGAGATAGAGAAGACGAGGAGACGTGTAAACGCTCTTGAACACATAATGATACCCGATTACGAGGAAACTATAAAATATATAACTATGAAACTCTCCGAGAACGAGAGGAGTACGGCGGTATCACTTATGAAAGTTAAAGACATGGTACTGAAACAGAGCCATAATTTTAAGTAAATTTATTTCAGGGCGCACAAAAAAGTGTACCCTGAAAATTTTTTTTGAAAAAACCCTTTACAAACGAAAAAATTTGTGATATAATAAACTCACCGTGTACTCAGATAAGGGTTAGTCCTCTGTGTTGCGCCCTTTTCTTGGTTTGCGGAATTTTGTCTATTTTAATAAAGAGGTGCTTAAAAAATGCTCTTGAAAGAGGAAAAAACGGCTGTTATTGAAGCCAACAGAACACACGAAAACGACACAGGTTCACCTGAAGTCCAGATCGCCATTCTCACAAGGAGAATCAACGATCTCACAGAACACCTGAAAGTCCACAAGAACGACCACCACTCCAGAAGGGGACTTCTCAAAATGGTAGGTCACAGGCGTAATCTTCTCGCTTATCTCAAGAAGAAGGACATAAACAGATACCGTGCTATTGTAGAAAAGCTCGGTCTGCGTAAGTAATTTTTCGGGAAACGGCAGGGCGGACGGTATGAAATTTCAAGCCCGTCCGCCCGTGTTTTTATGTGCCGTCAAGGTCCGGAAAACAAGGCGGAAGTCGAATGCAAGTCACGGACGGGAGTTTTTTCCGTGCTTTGCCTTTGACCTCCTGCCCTTTCCGGAACTGTCGGCATATGTTTGCAACAAATTATTATAATTTATTATAATTATAAATTGTAATTATTATATTTCAGTTTGGAGGATAGAGTATGTTTGAAAATTACAGAGTTTTCGAGACAGTCTATGCGGGCAGACCTCTTGTTGTCGAGACAGGCAAGACCTGCGGACTGTCAAACGGTTCTTGCTGGGTTAGGTACGGCGAGACAGTCGTAATGGCGAACGTCACAGCGAGTGAAAAGCCCAGAGAGGGAGTTGACTTTTTTCCGCTGTCGGTGGACTATGAAGAGAGAATGTATTCGGTCGGAAAAATACCGGGTTCGTTCACAAAGAGAGAGGGAAAACCCAGTGACAAGGCTATTCTGACTTCAAGGTGCGTTGACAGACCTATCAGACCGCTTTTCCCGAAGGATATGAGAAACGACGTTTCAGTCGTTATGACAGTTCTTGCAGTAGACCCCGATAACTCACCCGAAATAGCAGGCGCAATTGCAGCATCTATCGCAATTTCAATATCCGACATACCATGGAACGGACCTGTTGCAAGCATAAATGTTGGTTACGTTGACGGTGAGCTCGTTCTTAATCCTACGCTGGAGCAGCGCGGCGAGAACAATAGGCTTAATCTTACCGTTGCAGGCTCTGCTGAAAAGGTAGTTATGATAGAGGCAGGCGCTGATGAGATACCTGACGATCTTATGCTTGAAGCTATAATCAAGGGTCACGAAGAAATAAAGAAAATGGTAGCTTTCATCTCTGATATACAGAAGCAGATAGGCAAGCCTAAGTTTGAGTTTGAGTCTATGGAGCTTGACCACGACATGATGGACGAGGTAGAGGCTCTTGTTGGTGAGAAAGTAAAAGTTGCTCTCGATACCGACGACAAGAACGTTCGTGATGCAAGACTTGTTCCTATCACACAGGAAGTTCTGGATACACTTTCCGAGAAGTATGAAAACCTGCCTGAGATTATAGGCGAAGTTATGTATAAGCTTCAGAAGAAGATAGTTCGTAACTGGCTGTATGAGGGCAAGAGAGTTGACGGCAGAGGCATTGACGAGATACGTCCGCTCGCTGCTGAAGTTGGTCTGTTCCCGAGAGTACACGGTTCGGGACTGTTTACAAGAGGTCAGACACAGGTACTTACAGTCTGCACGCTCGGCCCTGTAAGCGATGCCCAGAGAATGGACGGCATTGACGAAGAAGAATCAAAGAGATATATGCATCAGTACAACTTCCCGTCATACTCGGTAGGCGAAACAAAGCCCAGCAGAGGTCCCGGCAGACGTGAGATAGGTCACGGCGCACTGGCTGAAAGAGCGCTCGTTCCTGTTATACCATCGGTTGAAGATTTCCCGTATGCAATAAGAATGGTATCTGAGGTGCTTTCTTCTAACGGCTCTACGTCGCAGGGCTCTATATGCGGTTCTACGCTCGCTCTTATGGACGCAGGCGTTCCGATAAAAGCCCCCGTTGCAGGAATTTCATGCGGTCTTATCACAAAAGAGGACGGCAGCTGGATGACTATGGTAGACATTCAGGGTCTTGAGGACTTCTACGGAGATATGGACTTCAAGGTAGGTGGTACTCACAAAGGTATTACAGCCATTCAGGTGGATATAAAAGTTGACGGTCTTACCTACGATATAATCAAAGAAGCGTTCGCTAAAACACATAAGGCTCGTGATTATATACTCGATGAGATAATGCTGAAAGCCATTCCTGCTCCGAGAGAGACAGTCAATAAGTGGGCGCCTAAAATGCTTACCACCAAAGTGCCTGTTGACAAGATAAGAGAAGTTATAGGCTCAGGCGGAAAGGTAATTCAGAAGATAGCTGCTGACTGCGAATGTAAGATAGACATCGAGGAGGACGGCAACGTATATGTTTCGGGTCTTGACCTTGAAAAGGCTCAGAAGGCTATCGACATTATAAATACCATAGGCTTTGACCCCGAGATAGGCGCTATCTACAAGGGCAAGGTAGTAAGAATAATGAACTTTGGCGCTTTTGTAGAGATAGCCCCCGGCAAGGACGGACTTGTTCATATTTCTAAACTGGATAACAAGAGAGTTGATAAGGTCGAGGACTGCGTTTCCATAGGCGACGAGATAGTTGTCAAGGTAATGGAGATAGACGACCAGGGAAGAATAAATCTCTCCAGAAAAGACGCTCTTGCCGATATTGCAGCAAAGAAAGCATCTGCCGAATAAATTACAGCATTGAAAGACCGCTTTGTGCGGTCTTTTTTTGTACTGTGATTGACAAAGACGGCGCGGTGTTGTATAATATTTTTATGTATTATTATCAGACGGGTGATAAAAATGTTAGTAAGTGAAGCAATTATAAAATGCCTTGAAGCGGAGAAAACTTCGGTTGTTTTCGGCGTGGAGGGCTATAATATCGAGCCTGTGTGCGAGGCGCTGAAAAATTCCTCAATAAGATATGTGCCCATGAACAGCGAGGAAAGCGCAGGTCATGCGGCAGGCGGCTGTGCGCAGATGACTGGTAAACCATGCGTGAGCGTGTGCGGCAGCGGTGCAAGTGCGCTTAAAATGCTTGCGGCAGTGGCGGCGGCGTATACCGACTGCGTGCCGCTTATTGCTATAACAGGTCAGGTGTCGTCTGATGTTCTGGGCAGAGATGTTTCGGACGAGGCAGACATTATAGGTTCGGTAGAGCCGTTTGTAAAGCACAGCTATCTTGTAAGAAACGCGCAGGACATACCGCGCATAATAAAAGAGGCGTTCTATATTGCATCTTCGGGCAGGCACGGACCTGTGCTCATCGACATACCCGTTGATATTCAGCGGCAGGACATTGAACCCGAGTTCCCTGAAAGCGTTATGATACGCGGCTATAACCCTATACAAAAGGGCAATACATCTCAGGTAAAGCGGTTTGCACAGGCGCTGCAAAAAGCAGAAAGACCGCTTATGATAGTAGGCGGCGGAGTGTTTTCTTCCAATGCCTGCGATGAGGCGCGCGCGCTTTCTAAAAAGCTTGATATGCCAGCGGTTTCTACCGCAGGGGGATTCTCGGTATTTCCGTATGACGACAAACGCTTTTTTGGCTGCTGTGAGCCGTCTTCAACGCTTACAGATATGGCAATTGCAAACTGCGATGTTCTTATTATAGTTGGCGCGCGGCTGTGGTCGCTGCCGGTTGGTATTGAAAACAAGACCATACTTCACATTGATATTGACCCTGCCGAGATAGGCAAGAATATTTCTGCCGACCTGCCGCTTGTGGGCGACTGCAAATATGTTCTGAGCCAGCTTAGCGATGCGGTAAAACAGTGCAAGCACGCCAGCTGGAGAAAGTACCTTGACAGCCACCGCACACAGCCGAGCATTGGCGAAAAGCTGACCGAGGAATATATCTTCTCGCTGCTTTCGGACGTTATATCGGAAAATGCCGCGATAGTCTGCGAAAGCGCAGGGATAAAGTCGCACGCGGTAAAATCGCTGAAGATAAAGCAGGGCAGGTTCATATCGCGCATAGGAATGAACGGTTCGGGCTTTGCTCTGCCAACGGCTATCGGTGTTAAGGCATCGTGCGGCGAAAACGAGGACAGGGAAGTTATCTGCATATGCAGCCTTCGTTCTCTCTGCTGTTCGTTTTCTGACATGACAATACTTGCTTCAGAAAACATACCCGTAAAACTGCTTATACTGAAATATGGCGAGGCTTCTTCGGTAGATATAAAAAAGCTCTCGCAGGCTTGCGGTATTGAATACTTGAAGATCTCTAAAACAGAGCAGGCGCAGGAGGCTTTGACTAAATTTGCCCAAAGCGGCGGCAGCGTATTGCTTGAAGTAGATATAAAAAAGCAGGGAGGCAAGGAGTAATGAAACACACAATTTCCGTACTTGTTGAGAACCACGCAGGCGTGCTTTCAAGAATATCGGGGCTGTTTACACGCCGCGGATTTAACATAGACAGCCTTGCGGTGGGCGTTACCGACGATCCCGACATATCGCGCATTACCATAATAGTTACCTGCGATGAGCACATGACCGAGCAGGTGGAAAAGCAGCTCAACAAGCTTATAGAAGTGCTTAAAGTAAAAACGATACCCGATGAGGAACTTATCGCAAGGGAACTTATGATAGTAAAGCTTTCTGCCGATGCCGCCGCGCGCCGCGATATACTTACTGTGGCAGAGGTAATGGAGGCGAAAATACTTGACATTACGCCTACCACGCTTACTTTGCAGCTTGCAGATGTACCTCAGCAGCTGGAGCGCTTTGTACAGCTTGTTGAGCCTTACGGGATACTTGAAATTGCACGCACGGGAACTATAGCTCTGCAAAAGGGAAGCGACACGCTTTCTTTCAGAGGAAAAGTGTAGTTTTGTGTATATTTCACAATAAATCAGGCGGCTTTTTATACAACTCGCCGATTTTAAATTTCTTTTGTAACATTATACCCCTTTTGATGTGTACTTATTTGTGAAAGCATTTTTATGCACATTTTCAAAAGGGGTATTTTCTCTTTTGAAAGGAATTTTAAGGAGGACTGTTTATGTTTAAAATGGTGTACAAAAATCTCACGGGGCAATTTAAAAAGCAGCGAATGTTGTCGCTGCTGCTGGTGCTTAATATTGTAATTTCTTGCCTTGTTATATGCTTTTCATACGGGCTGTATCAGAATTACAATGTTATTGTACGTGACGGCGAAAGCGATCAAATGCTGCATCTGGACGTTGAAATAAAGCCGGAGCTTCTTTCCACCGACCCGGATAAGCCGCTGACTTGTGAAGTAACTTTGCAAAATGTGTATGACTTTATAAACTCGCTTTCTGATGAGACTATAGATAATGTACGCTATGTGACCTTTTTCGTCGGCTATGAAAACAATGTGTACGTTCACGAAAATGAGAAAAGCGGTTACTATATTCAGACGGCATATCTTACAAGAAGTAAAGAAGGTCTTACAGACGGCGAAGAATGGGATTATATCGATGACCGTTATTTTGTAAACGGCGACAAGGTCGCGTTGGTAGGCGAAGAATTGTTTCAAGGTCATAATGCCATGGGTGTATATTCGTGGGGCATAGCCTGCCTTGCGTCTCCCGGCGGCAGTAAATATTCTGTAGAAGCCAATGAAAATACATTTCTGCCCGATAAATGCGACGAGATAGAAATAGAGGGCGAAAAGTACAAAATAGTCGCCGCGCCCGAGAAATACGATATGATCTACATTCCATGCACATCGCTTGACCCGTCGACAAAACTGAGCAGTCATTATATCATAATATATTTCAAAAACGGCATGACTCTTGACCAGTACAAGGATATTTGCAGCGCTCTTAAAACCAGCATGGGTGATATGATCAATATTCCGGAAGTTGAGCTTACCGAGGCATCGCAGATATATTACTACAAAACTATAATGCTTATCTCGGTAGTTATCGCAGTGCTGGCTGCAATAAACATGGCAATACTGTATCGCTACATACTCGAAAAGCGTTCATCACAGCTTGCTATTTTCAGAATATGCGGCTGCTCAAAAGGTAAAGCAATAATGTCTTATCTTCTTGAATGTCTTTGCATAAATGCGCCGCTTTTTGCCATCACGCAGCTGGTTTATCATAAACTTATCATGCCGCAGCTTACTTCTCTCTTCCCGAACATGGCAGGTGCTTACAGCTTTAAACTATACGCTGCTATCTTTGGTTTGTATATTGCAGCATCTACGCTCGTAATGCTTATAATGATAATACACACCGTTCGCTCTCACAGCCTTGTTGCGCTTAAAAGCGCAGGCAAGTCAACAGGAAAAGCAGGCGGCATAATGAAAGTTTTTGAAGTGATACAGCTTTCAGCCGTGCTGACAATGATAATTCTGATAGTATCAGCAATAATTTCAAGATATTCGCTGTATACGCCGTTTGAGCAGTATCTCACACAAAAAGGGTATATGGTGTTTGCAGAT